>CBFCXA010000206.1:0-4950 GCA_965601985.1 uncultured Chromatiales bacterium
TACTCATGTGTGATCCTTGTGCGGGCAGCGATCATACTAACTCAAGCCCCGACCGGGATTGCGCCAGGCGCAAGGCCTGGTCCTGGCAGCGACCGCGCGATTAGTCGGGGGCCATGACGAACGAACTCCGCCGCAGTATCGGTCTGCCGTTCCTGGCCTTCTATGCCTTCATCGGATTCGAGGACATGGTCAATCTCGCCGAAGAAGTGCGTTCGGTGCGGCGCAATCTGCCGTGCACCCGGCCCGTAGCACTCCATTGCGCGCAACCCTGGTCATGGGCGCTGTGACCCTGTTGCTGGCGCTGGCTTTCCCGCTGACCGAGCTGGCGAAGGCCACGAGTGCGATCATTCTGCTGGTTTTTGCCGCCGTGAATCTCACGCTGTGGCGCGTCAAGCGGCGAGACCCGGACCGCGAAGGCGAGGGTCCCCGTTACCCGCCGTGGCTGCCATTGACGGGTGGACTGAGTTGTCTCGCGGTGCCGGCGTTCCAGCTCTCGCAGCTCTTCTGACGCCTCGGTGCCATTCCGTAGTGCAGTCGCCCGGCGCCCTCGTGGTGATCCGGCCCGGGATTGGTGTTATTCCTTGCGCCCCGGTCGCAACCGGCCGAAGCGGAGTTCTGACCATGACCAAGAAATTCCTGATCGCTGCCTGTGCCCTGGCGGCCTGCCTGGTATCCGGTGTGACCTGGGCGGGCGCGCACGGCGGCGCCAAGGTGTCCAAGATCGACGAGCTGCCGGTGCGCAGCGGCGACTGGAGCCCGGAGGAAGTCGCGCGCGGCCGGGAACAGCTGATCCAGGCCTTCGATGCGGCATGGATCCGCATCATCGCGTCGGGCAGGGACCAGGAGCACCTGGCCACGCAGCCGAAAAACATGCCCGGCGCCGCGAACAGCTACATCGTACGGCTGGTCGATTGTCTGCCGCAGCCTGAGCTTGCGCCGTGGCCGGAGGAGCCGGTCGGCATGTTCAAGGACATCCTCGAAACCGGCGTAATTCGCCAGCTGGTGCAGGGCGTACCGGAAACGCAGGAGAACACGTCCTGGTACTTCTCGGGCGTGAGCCAGGGATACCAGGCACTGATCATCAAAGAGATCGAGGATCATTACGACGTGAAGCTCAAGGTCGAGTCGGTCGTGCTGCCGCCCGGCCGGCTGCCGGCGACCTCCCTGCTGGTCGACAACAAGGTCGATTTCATCTCACAGCTGAATGCACTGGGTGGCAACACGCAGGGCATGCGACGCCGAACCTCGCGCCGCTTCAGCTGCACCATAACCGCGTCCAGCCAGTTCATCCATATCCCGGAAGAGTCGGAGCTGGTCGACGAGATCAACAGTCTGAATGACCTGATCGCGCGGCCCGACGTGAAAGTCTGCGCCGGCCCGCTGACCACGCAGACCGCCCAGGCCTACATGCCCGAGCATACGGTCAAGACCAAGTACATTAATGATCTTACCGCCTGCGACAAGGCGGTGAAGAAAGGTGACCTGGACGTCATCATGAATCCGATGAACGACCTGTCGGTAGGCGGCATCGACGGCTACAAGTCGGTGCACACGCTGATCGTGGCCGGCACGCCGCTGTGGGTCGCGGCCGATGACATCCAGTGCCCGTCAGACGGCAACCCGCGCACCGAAGACGAGTGCTTCCGCGCCGGCATGGAGTAAGCGCGTCATGGCGAACATCCTGATTACCGGCGGTACCGGCAAGAGCGGCGGCGAAACAGCGCGGCAGCTGGCGGCCGCCGGACATCCGTTCCGCGCGCTGGTGCGTGACGCGGACCGCGCCGCACCGCTGGCCGAGCTCGGCGCCGAGCTGGTGGTTGGCGATATCGGCGACCCGGACGCGCTGGCGGCCGCGTTTGATGGTATCGAGCGCGGCTTCCTGGTCATGCCCAACGTGCAGCAGCAGCTCGAGCTCGAGACCGGCTTTATCGACGCGGCCGTGAAGGCCGGGGTGCGTCACCTGGCCTACCTGTCATCGATCGAGTCCGTGCCGGACAATACCAACCCGATTACCCAGATCCACGTCGGCGTCGAACGTCACCTGCAGGCTTCCGGGCTGGACTGGACGCTGATCCGGCCGAGCTTTTTCATGCAGATCTTCTCGGGCATGGCCGCGCGCATCCGCGATCACGACGAGATCGTGCTGCCGGCCGGTAACGGCACCATCGCCACCACGGACCTGCGCGATGTCGCTGCGATCCTGGTTAAGGTACTGACCGAGCCCGGCCATGAGAACCAGCGCTACGACATCACCGGGCCGGAGCTGCTGACACTCGCTGAATGCGCCGAGCGTTTCAGCGAAGTGCTGGGCCGTCCTGTCCGCTATGTCGACCAGCCGCTTGACAGCTTCGCCGAGCGGCTGAGAACCGTGGGCATGCCGGAGTGGCGGGTCGACGCGGTGAGCAAGGAATTCGAAGGCATCGCCGCCGGGCTGATCGATCACACGACGGATACGGCCGAGCAGTTGCTAGGCCGTCCGCCGCATTCACTTGCGCAATTCGTTGCGGATCATCGCGCGCTGTTTACGCCATAAACCCGCCTGGTCGAACCAGGGCTGGTCCAGCGGCGACTAGGCCGGATCGCGATTCCAGACCTGGTAGGGCGACAGGTTGTCCGCGCTCAGCTCGGTGTCGAAGTAGTAGATCTGCTTCGGCGTGATGCGAATCAGGTCGAAGCGTCGCACTGCGCGTTCTTCGGTCAGGCGCACCAGGTTGTAGCGCTTGAGCAGCTCCATGAACATCGGGTCGCTCGAATCGAGCATTTCCGCGGTGCCGCGGATCTGCACGCTGCGCCATTCCTGCTTGCCGCCGTCGGCCACCGTCCAGCCTTTGAAGCGGACCGCGCCGACTGCGGGGTTTTCGCGCAGCTGCAGCAGCTTCTCGGTACCTTTCTCGGAGACCACGTAGAGAACTTTCTCGTCCTGGTCGAGCACCATGTCCACGGTGGTGGCCAGTGGCTCGTTGTCGGTGCTCACAGTCGTCAGCGCGAAACGCTCCCGACCGGGCAGGAATACTTCGATCTTTTTCCAGATCTCGGCATTGCTCATGGCCGGGAAATTCGCCATGAACTGTTCGGTAGCCGAGGTCTTGCCGTCGAACTCCACGTTGTGGCACTCGGCGCAGGTCATGCCGCGCGGGTAGCTCATGTGCGCATTGCTCATGACCTGCTCGGCGGTCAGCGGCGGTCCCGGAACTACCACGGCTTCGATGCCGCGCTCACCCGGGCCGACACGAATGGCACCACGTGCTTCTTCTGCCTTGTGCATGCCGGCCTGCAGGATGCCGGCTGCGGTCAGCAGCGACAGGCCGCCAATGGTGAGCGCTGTGCCGAGACGGCGATTCTTCCTGATCATGCTTCCCCTCCTGAGAATTTTGTGCAGAACCCTAGCGCTGCTATGTATCTACCGGGATACGCATATACCGCGATCCCCGCCTGTTGGATAAGGGTCGCCGATGGCCGCCCGGCGGTGCAAGCGCGACTGCCGGTGCAGTGCCTACGGCAGGTAAATCTCCAGCCGGCCTGCATTGCCGTCAGCAATCGCCGGCGAATCATAAATGCGTACCGTCGGCCGCGCACCATAACTTTCGGTCATGGTCGCGTACCACTCATCGTTATAGAATGCGTCCGCGCGCTCGCGGCTGTCCCACTCGTAGACGCCGCCGGCCTCGCCTTCGCCCATCATGAAGTACTTGCGACGCAGGCCGGGGATGCGCGTGTACTCGGGACCAGCCTGCTCCAGCAGCGTGCGTGTCTCGGCCGGACTTCGCGGCGGCGGCGCCGGAAAAGTCACGACGGCGACGACCGGAATGGATTCGCTCATTTTTTTGCCTCCGTTTGATCAGGCAGCGGTCACGCCGCCGTCCACACACAGGACCTGGCCGGTGATGAATGCAGCCGCGTCCGACAATAAAAACCGCGCGGCTGCCGCCACTTCACCCGCTTCGCCATAGCGGCCGAGCGGAATACTTGCCAGCAGGCCGGCGGCGCGCTCTGAGTCGTTGCGGGCGGCTTCGGTCATCGGCGTGGCGATGGGTCCGGGGGCCACTGCGTTCACACGCACATTCTGCGGCGCGAGTTCGATGGCCAGCGACCGCACCAGTCCGTTCAGTGCCGACTTCGACGCGGCATAGGCAGCCGCGCGCGGATGACCGATCAGGCCAATCTGGCTCGACAGCAGGACAATGGAGCCATAGCCGCGTCCGGCCATGACCCGCGCGCAGTCACGCGCGGTGATGAAAGCTGCAGTCAGATTGACGTCGAGTACTCGCTGGAAGTCATCGAGTTCGGTGTCGAGCCCGGCGCGATGTTCAAAGATGCCGGCGCAGCACAGGCAGGCGTCGACTGGCCCGGGCAGGCTGGCCAGCGCCGCGGCAGTGGCACTGCTGACTGCAGCGCTCTGCTTAAGATCCTGGGTCTGGCAGCGTTCGGCGGGCAGCAGCCCGCCGAGGCGCTGAGCTTCGGTCGCATCGCGAACAATCGCTGTGCAGTCGGCGCCATCGGCCAGCGCAAGTTCCAGGCAGCGACGGCCTATACCTGAAGCCGCGCCGGTCAGCAGCAGCTGCCTGCCAGACAGCGTATCTTTGAGTACGTCGCTCACGATGATGGTCCGGAACTGGCCTCGTCGTAGCCACCCTGACCGCTGAGCTGCGCCCAGTCGCGAAAGGCATCGCTGGCCGCAACACGATCGTCGACAATCAGCCTGCGCCAGATCGCCGCAGCTTCGACAAAGTAGGGCACGCTCCCGGGAAACATGGTCAGCGACAGCGCTTCGGCAATCTCGGTTTCCGGCACCTGCCGCGCATAGGCGTCACAGAGCTGCCACTCCAGTCCATCCCAGGCCGCTTTGCAGGTGTGCACGGCAATCGCACAGAGCTGCGCGATGCGATCGTCCAGCCCTTGCGCGGCGGCGTTGAATGCTTCGCGATAGGATGCGGTGACATTCACGCCGGG
>CBFCXA010000207.1:0-4900 GCA_965601985.1 uncultured Chromatiales bacterium
CCTCCCAACAACAACTAAGCGCAATTATGACATCAGCCGACGCGCCATTCTGTGACCTGTGTTCACTGGCTGCCGCATGCGCCATAGCGTTGCCGATAGTCGACCATGCTGTCGATAAAGCCAGTATATTCAGAAAGTTGAGAAAGCTCCGAGATCAGGTCGTCCAGCCTCAGGATGCTGGCCACCGGGATGGAAAAGCGCTGTTCCACTTCCTGGACCGCCGAAAGCTCCCCCTGGCCGCGCTCCTGGCGATCCAGGGCGATCAGCACACCGGCGGCCCGTGCCCCGGCTGCCTCGATGATTTCCATCGCCTCGCTGATTGCGGTGCCCGCGGTGATCACGTCGTCGATGATCAGCACCCGGCCGGTCATGGCTGCGCCGACGATGTTGCCGCCCTCGCCGTGGTCCTTGGCTTCCTTGCGGTTGAAACAGTAGGGCAGGTCACGGTCGTGGCGCTCGGCGAGTGCGGCCGCGGTCAGGGCGGCCAGCGGAATGCCCTTGTAGGCCGGTCCGAACAGCAGGTCGCAGTCCATGCCCGAATCGACCAGCGCGTCGGCATAGGCGCGACCGAGTGCGGCGGCGGCGCGTCCGCTGCTGAATAAGCCCGCGTTAAAAAAATACGGGCTGATGCGACCCGACTTGAGCTCGAACTCGCCGAAGCGCAGCGCGCCGACCGAAAGCGAGAGCTTGATGAAGTCGAGCTTGTAGTCAGACATGTGCGCGAGCGCGTGGCTGTGATGACGGTTCTGTTAGAGTATCGCACAGCATCCCCGCGAAGTTTCCCGTCCCCGATGCGCATCATCACGCTCAATGCCAATGGAATCCGCGCCGCTGCGCGCAAGGGTTTCTACCAATGGTTGCCGCGGCAGAAAGCCGACGTCGTGTGCATCCAGGAAACCAAGGCGCAGGTACACCAGCTCGAGGACCCGTGTTTCTTCCCGCGACGCTGGCACGTGTTCTACGAAGATGCGCAGCGCAAGGGTTACAGCGGTACGGCTTTGTATAGCCGCCGGGAGCCGGACGAGGTGATTCGCGGTTTCGGCGTGCCGGAATTCGACGACGAGGGGCGTTATCTCGAGGCGCGTTTCGGCCGGCTCAGCGTGATTTCGCTTTACGCGCCGTCCGGATCCTCGAACGAGGACAGGCTGGCTTCGAAGTTCCGCTTCATGAACGCGTTCATGCCCTACCTGAAGAGCCTGCGGGCAGCGGATCGCGACTATCTGATCTGCGGCGACTGGAACATCGCGCACAAGCAGATCGACCTGAAGAACTGGCGTTCGAACCAGAAGAACTCAGGGTTTCTGCCCGAAGAGCGCGCGTGGATGGACGACCTTTTTAACGAGGCCGGCTTCAGCGACGCGTTCCGCGAGATCAACCAGCAGCCGGATCAGTACACCTGGTGGTCCAACCGCGGCCGGGCCTGGGACAAGAACGTCGGCTGGAGGATCGACTACCAGGTGATGTCCGACAACCTCGACGGCAGCGTGCGGGGCGCGAAGATATACAAGAACAAGCGCTTCTCAGACCACGCGCCGCTGATCATGGACTATGACCTCTGACAGGGTCGCCGGCGGCTGGCTGGCCGCCGCGCGCGTCTACCTGCATCCCCGGGTGGCCGCGATGCTGTTCCTCGGCTTCTCCGCCGGCCTGCCCTTCCTGCTGGTCGCCGGCACGCTTACCGCCTGGCTGAAGCTCGCCGACGTCAGCATCACCGACATCGGGCTGTTCGCACTGATCGGCGTGGCCTATTCGCTGAAGTTCCTGTGGGCGCCGCTGGTGGACCGGCTGCCACTGCCGCTGCTCGGCGCACTCGGGCGGCGGCGCAGCTGGATGCTGCTGTCGCAGGCTGTCGTCATTGCAGGGCTGATCGGCCTGGCTGGCAGCGACCCTGCCGCGCAGCTCTTCAACGTCGCGCTCTACGCCGTAATCGTCGCCTTCGGGTCTGCGACCCAGGACATCGCGATCGATGCCTACCGCATCGAGGCAGTGGAACTCAGCCGCCAGGGCGCGATGGCCGCGGCCTACCAGACCGGCTATCGCATCGGCATTCTAGCCGCCGGCGCCGGCGCACTGGTGATTGCCGAATGGCTGGACTGGGAAACCGCGTACCTCGCCATGGCGGCTCTGATGGGCATTGGCGTCGTGACCGTGCTGCTGATTACCGAACCCGAAACGCCGCCCGAAGCCCAGGCTCTGCGCACCGGTGACATCGGCGATTGGTTTGCGAATGCAGTGATCGGCCCGTTCGTCGATTTCTTCCAGCGCAACGGCAAAACCGCGCTGCTGCTGCTCGCCTTCATCGGCTGTTACCGCATCAGCGATATGGTGCTCGGTGTGATGGCCAACCCGTTTTACATCGACATCGGCTTCAGCCTTTCTCAGATCGCCGCGGTCACCAAAGTGTTCGGCGTGCTGGTTACGCTGTTCGGCGCCGCGGTCGGAGGAGTGGCGGTAGCGCGCTACGGACTGAACGGACCGCTGGTTTTCGGCGCGGTACTGCTCGCCGTGACGAACCTGTTCTTTGCCGGCATGGCGCTGTACGGACCGGAACTGTGGTTCCTGGTACTGACCATCAGCGCGGACAACCTGGCCGCCGGCTTCACCGGAACAGTGTTCATCGCCTACCTGTCCGGGCTGACCAACGTGGCCTACACGGCCACGCAGTACGCCTTGTTTTCATCGTTGATGACTTTGCCGGGCAAGCTGATCAGCGCCGCGTCGGGGATGATTGTCGAGGCCGTCGACTGGTTCAGCTTCTTCCTCTACGCCTCGGCGATGGGTCTGCCGGCGGTGCTGCTCGCGATCGTGGTCACGCGGCAGTCGCGCGAGGCGTGAACGACTGGCCGGAGTGGCCGGTTGCGCGG
Organism: uncultured Chromatiales bacterium; assembly: GCA_965601985.1. Classification (GTDB taxonomy): domain Bacteria; phylum Pseudomonadota; class Gammaproteobacteria; order Steroidobacterales; genus J054. The sequence continues at coordinate 2,865 of CBFCXA010000207.1, forward strand.
GTCGATGACATCGACGACCCTGGTGCGCGCGGGTTCCTGGTGGGTGACAGCGACTGGCCGTTTCGTGGCTTCGTCGTGCGCAAGGACGGCGAGCTGCGTGCCTATGCGAATGTTTGCCCGCATGCCCGCCACGCGCTGGACTTCCCGGCCGATCGGTTTCTGGCCCCGGACGGTGAAATGTTGCTGTGCTCCAGCCACGGCGCGCTGTTCGACCCGCTGACCGGGGTCTGCGTACTCGGACCCTGCGTCGGGCGCGGACTTATCCCGCTGACAGCGCGGCTGGCTGACGACGGGGAGATTCGGGTGCGGGCGCCGGCAAGCTTGAGAGAGCTGGCCATGGAGTTTCCCGGGAGCGCGGACAAAGGCTGACTACGGCGCGCCCTGCGCGCCCGCTTGCGGGGCAGACTGCTATCTGCGGTCGAGCTGGTCCAGGAAACTCAAGTGGTCCGGCCAGGTCTGCTGCTGCGTTTCCCAGCGCTCGCGCAGCTCCGGCTCGTCCACGTCCAGCGGCCCCGACCAGTCTTCCGGCGCGGGTACCGCTTCCAGTACCAGCTGGTGCCAGGCTTCCAGGTCCAGTTCGCCGATCGTCGCGTCGAAAAACTGAATGTCCACCGTGGCCTCGTCCGCATCCGTCGCGACGACTTCGAAAAGCCGCCGGTCGGAACGCCGATACCAGCTCCCCACCTGTGGAAAGATCATCCCATTACGGTCGATACGCCCCAGGCAGGCACCGGCCAGCTTTGGCCGGTTAACGCTATATATACTCCGTCACGCTCGCCCGGTCACGAGCTTTGCGCCAGCGTCGCCGGGCGCTGCCACGAATCCGGGGTTTGCGGAAGTAATGCAGAAAATCGATCAAGCGGCGGAGCCGATGCGCGCGCATCGGCCAGTCGGGCGAATCAGCGGCGCCGGTAGGCAAACTCGCTGATTTCGTGCCCCAGCCGCCGGCCGCGCTGCTCGAACTTGGTCAGCGGCCGTTGGAAATCGTCGTCAGCAGCCGAGAAATCGCCGCGCTCGCCCATGACCTGGAGCATGTGCTCGGCATACGGCGCCCAGTCGGTCGCCATGCGCAGCCAGCCCCCGGGTGCGAGCACTCGCGCGACCAGGTCGACGAACGCCGGCTGCACCAGGCGTCGCTTGTGATGGCGCTTCTTGTGCCAGGGGTCGGGAAAAAACAGGTGCACCCGGGCGAGGCTGCCCGGCGCCAGCCACTTGCCGAGCACGTCGATCGCGTCGGTATTGATCAGCCGCAGGTTTTCCAGCCCGCGCTGCTCGATGCCGAGCAGGCAGTGCCCGATGCCAGGTTCGTGCACCTCGACACCCAGGCAGTTCCACTCCGGATGCCGCGCGGCCGTCTCCAGCAGGACTTCACCGTCGCCGAAACCGATTTCCAGCACGGCCGGCGCATCACGATCGAATGGCGCAGCCAGGTCGAGCGAGCCGTCCGGCGGGTCGATACCCCAGCGCGGCCACAGCTCATCCAGCGCGCGCCGCTGCCCGGTCGTCAGCCGCCCCGCGCGGCGAACGAAACTGCGGACGCGGCGATGTGGCGACGGCGTTTCCATCAGGTGCGCATGATGCCATCAGCGTCGCCGCGCTTGACTCGGGCTGGAGGCGGAGTTTCGATTAGGATCATGGGACATGCGTGCCAAGCTATTTCCAGCGAGCCTCCTGGAGGTGCCCATCGCGTGTTTGCGATTGTCGCCCCGAGGGCTAGCGACAGAAAGGATCTGGCGGTGTTACGGTGCAGGAACGACACGATTCACGAATTATGAAACGCAAATTGTCACTGAATCTCCTCTATCTGGCCGCAGTTCTGCTTCCGGTAACTACCGCGTGTTCGCAGGAAATAGCCGACACCATCTACTCTGGCGGCCCCATTCTGACAATGAACGACGACCAACCGTCGGCTGAGGCTGTTGCGGTGAAAGACGGTCGGATCATTGCGGTGGGCTCGGCTGCAGACATCGGCGCCTACCGCGGCGGCAGTACGGACACCTTTGATCTCGACGGGCGCGCAATGCTGCCGGGGTTCG
>CBFCXA010000208.1:0-4889 GCA_965601985.1 uncultured Chromatiales bacterium
GGAGTTGTTCCTGGAGAACGGTTTTGCCAACACGCGCATGGAAGACATCGACCGGCGGGCCGGCGTGAGCAAGGGCGCACTGTACCTGTACTTCGCGACCAAGGACGAGCTGTTCCGCGCGGTCGTGCAAGAAGGCATCGTCGGGCTGATCGAGCAGGCCGAGGCCGCGTTCGCCGCGTCGACCGGCTCGGCCCGGGAACTGCTCGCCAGCCTGATGCGCGGCATCGTGCCGCAGTTCTGGGACAGCCCGTCCAGCGGCATTCCGAAACTGGTGATTGCCGAAGCGCAAAGCTTCCCGGCGCTGACCGCGGAGTACTTCGAATCGATCAGCCTGCGCACGCGCAAACTGATGGAGAAGATCCTGCAGCGCGGGGTCGATCGGGGCGAATTTCGTCCGCTCGACGTCCATTGCACCGCCCGCGCGATTCTCGCCGCGCTCGATCATCAAGCCATCCTGCAGCACTCGGTCGCTGCACATGATCCGGAGCCGCTGGAGCCGGAGCGCTATGTCGATGCCGTGCTGGACCTGGTCAGCCACGGTGCGCTGGCGGAGCGGTCGTCATGACCCGGCGGATGATTGTCATGCTGCTCGGGCTCGGCCTGTTCTTCGGCGGGCTGTTCGGCTGGAAAGCCTTCGTCGGCGAACAGATCAGACTGGCCATCGCGGCCGGCGGGCCGCCAGTCGCCACCGTGTCGGTCACCCCGGTGATCGAGGCTGCCTGGACGCCGGCGCTGCAGACCGTCGCCACGCTTCGCTCCGCCCAGTCGGTGGCAGTGAGCGCCCAGGTCGACGGGCAGATCACCGAGATCCTGTTCGACAGCGGTGACGTCGTGACGCGCGGCACCGTGCTGCTGCGCCAGTTCTCCGCCGACGAGCGCGCCCAGCTGCGAGCCCTGCAGGCCGATTTGAAACTGGCCGAGATCGAGATCGCGCGCGTCCGGCAGCTGGTCCGCGACCGGCTGCTGCCGGACCGGGATCTCGACACCGCGACCGCGCAGCTCGACCGCGTGACCGCCCAGGTGGAAAACCTCGAGGTCGCGATTGCCAAGAAAACCATTCGCGCACCCTTCGACGGCCAGCTGGGCATTCGTCAGGTCAATCTCGGCCAGTTCATCGAGCCAGGCGATGCGATCGTACTACTCGAGTCGCTGGACCGGCTGTTCGCGGACTTCAAGCTGCCGCAGCAGGTGCTGCCGCAGGTATACGTCGGCCAGCAGGTTGCCGTCGAGGTCGACGCCTGGCCCGGCGAGGCCTTCGACGCGAGCATTGCGGCCATCGAGCCAGCGGTGGATGCGGCCACGCGTAATCTGTCGCTGCGCGCGACCATCGTCAATGCCGACGGTCGCCTGCGCCCCGGCATGTTCGGCAAGATCGACGTGCAGCTGCCGGTGCGGCGCGACGTATTACTGATACCCCAGGCTGCGATCAGCTTCAGCCCGTTCGGCAATTCGGTGTACGTGCTCGAGGGGCAGGATGGCGAGACCCTGGTCCGCAGCGCCTACATCCAGACCGGCGAGACACGCGGCGACCTGGTCGAGGTAGTCAGCGGATTGATTGCCGGTCAGCAGGTCGTCACCGCCGGACAGCTCAAGCTGCGCGACGGCGCGCGGGTCAACGTCAACAACGCGGTACCGGTGAGCGACTCGCCGACCCCGACCCCGGCGGAGTCCTGATCCCGATGCGCTTCACCGACATTTTCATCGAGCGTCCGGTGCTGGCCACGGTGATCAGCCTGCTGATCCTGCTCGGTGGCCTGCGTTCGCTGCAGGTGCTGACCGTGAGTCAGTACCCCGAGAGCCGGAGCGCAGTCGTCACGGTGGCGACCTACTATGCCGGCGCCGACGCCGAGCTGGTGCAGGGCTTCATCACCACGCCGCTGGAGCGCGAAATCGCGTCGGCTGACGGCATCGACTATCTCACTTCGTCCAGCCTGCAGGGCACCAGCGTCATCACCGCCTTCCTGGAACTCGACTACGACCCCTGGGACGCACTCACGCAGATCACCTCCAAGGTCAACCGCGTGCGCGACCAGCTGCCGCCCGGCAGCGAAGACCCGACGATCGACATCGCGATCGGCGAGACCACCGCCGACATGTACCTGAGCTTCGACAGCGAGACGCTGCCGCAGAACCAGATCACCGACTACCTGGTGCGCGTGGTGCAGCCGCGCATCGAGGCAGTTGAAGGTGTGCAGGAAGCCGAAATCATCGGCGGCCGCTACTTTGCCATGCGCGTGTGGCTGGACCCGGTACGCATGACCGCATTGAACGTGACCCCGGGTGAGATTCGCGCGGCGCTGGCCGGCAACAACTACCAGGCCGCGGTCGGCCGGACCAAGGGCGAAGCGATGTCGGTCAACCTGCGTGCCGCGACCGACCTGCGCGACGTCGAGCAGTTCAAGGACCTGGTGATCCGTGAACAGGCCGGCGCGATCGTGCGACTGCGCGACGTGGCCGAAGTCGTCCTCGGCGCGGAAGACTACGACGTGTCCTTCGCCTACAACGGCGGCACCGCGGTCTCGATGGGCGTCTATACGCTGCCGGACGCCAACGCGCTGACCGTGATCCGGCAGATCCGCGGGATGTTTCCGGACATCGTCGCGCAGCTGCCGCCCGGGGTGAACGGGCGCATACCGTACGACCGCACGCTGTATATCGAAGACGCGATCACCGAAGTGGTCAAGACACTGATCGAAGCCGCGCTGATCGTCTCGGTGGTGATTTTCCTGTTCCTCGGCAATGCACGCTCGGTGATGATCCCGATCGTTGCGATCCCCGTGTCGCTGGTCGGTGTCGGCGCGATGATGCTGGTGCTCGGTTACTCGATTAACCTGCTGACCCTGCTGTCGCTGGTCATCGCCATCGGCCTGGTGGTCGACGATGCAATCATCGTGGTCGAGAACATCCAGCGCCATATCGAGGAAGGCATGCGCCCGATGGACGCGGCACTCAAAGGCGCGCGTGAGTTGTTCACCCCGATCATCGCGATGACCATCACGCTGGTCGCAGTCTACGCGCCGATCGGCTTTTCCGGCGGTCTGACCGGAAGCCTGTTCAGCGAATTCGCGTTCACGCTGGCCGGCGCGGTGCTGGTCTCCGGCGTGGTCGCGCTGACCCTGTCGCCGACCATGTGCGCGCGCCTGCTGCGCGAGGACATCGGCAGCAACCGCCTGGAGCAGTTTCTCGACCGGGTGTTTGGCCGGCTGCGGGAAGCCTATGCGCGCCGCCTGCATCGGACGCTGGACTACGTGCCGGTTACGCTGGTGTTCTCGATCGGCGTACTGATCAGCATCTACTTCATGTTCGTCAGCGCGCCGCAGGAACTCGCCCCGGAGGAAGACCAGGGAGTGATCCTGATCTCGGCGACTGCGGCGGCCAACACCTCGCCCGACCAGCTGCGGCGCTATACCGGCGCGCTGGTCGAGGACTACGCAAGCATTCCGGAAGTCGACGCGACCTTTCTGTTCAACGGCAGCCCGGGCCGCGGGCCGGCCGCGAACAACGTGGCGCTGGCGGGCCTGGTGCTCAAACCCTGGAGTGAACGCGAGCGGGTCGCTTCGCAAATGATTCCCGAGGTGCAGCAGCGCGCCGACGCGATCGCCGGCCTGCAGTCCGCGGCCTTTTCGCTGCCTACCCTGCCCGGGGCCGGCGGCGGCCTGCCGGTGCAGCTGGTAATCGGCTCGTCCGACTCGCCGGCAGCGGTCTACCAGGTGGCGCAGGAACTGCTGGGTCGCGCCTGGCAGAGCGGCCTGTTCGTATTCGCCAACGTCGACATGAAATACGACCGCGCACAAGGCGAGATTCGTATCGACCGCAATAAGGCCGCGTCGCTCGGTATCGATATGGAGCAGCTGGGCATCGACATCGGCACCATGCTCGGCGGCAACTACGTGAACCGCTTCAACCTGGAAGGCCGCAGCTACAAGGTCATTCCGCAAGTCAAGCGGGCCTGGCGACTGAACCCGGAGCAGCTCGGCGAGTTCCGCGTGAAAACCCGCGACGGAGACCTGGTGTCGCTGGGTGCGATCGTGTCGGTCGATACCTCGGTGCAGCCACAGCGGCTGCAGCGCTTCCAGCAGCGCAACTCGGCGACCCTGTCCGCAGTCCCGCTGCCGGGTGTGCCGCTGGGCGATGCGCTGGCGTTCCTGGAGGAACAGGCGGCAGAAATCTTCCCGCGCGGCTACGAACTCGACTATGCCGGGGCGTCCCGACAGTACGTCCAGGAGCGCGGCACGCTGATCGTGACCTTTTTCTTCGCGCTGCTGGTCATCTACCTGGTGCTGGCCGCGCAGTTCGAGTCGTTCCGCGACCCGCTGATCATGCTGGTCAGCGTACCGATGTCGATTGCCGGCGCGCTGGTATTCCTGACCCTGGGCGTGGCGACCGTCAATATCTACACCCAGGTCGGCCTGATTACGCTGATCGGGCTGATCAGCAAACACGGCATCCTGATCGTCCAGTTCGGCAATCAGCTGCAGGCCGAGGAAGGCCTGGACAAGCGCGCGGCCATAGAAAAGGCCTCGGCGATCCGTCTGCGCCCGATCCTGATGACCACGGCGGCGATGGCGCTGGGCGTAGTCCCGCTGCTGCTGGCCAGCGGCGCCGGTGCGGCATCGCGCTTCGACATCGGCCTGGTGATCTTCACCGGCATGAGCATCGGCACGGTATTCACCGTATTCGTGGTTCCGGCCATGTACATGCTGCTGGCACGCGACCACCGGCCGGTGCCCGCCGCCGCGCCGGCGGCTGCTCCGGTACCGGCTACCAGGGCTTCCGGAAGCGCATGATGGCGCGCGGCCGCGTGGTCGGATCGGTTTGCAGCTCGCTAAACAGGTCGCTGTTCGCCTCGTAGCGGAATCCCGCGGATTCCAACAGCGCACGAACCTCGG
>CBFCXA010000209.1:0-4852 GCA_965601985.1 uncultured Chromatiales bacterium
ATCGGGAGCAATTACCGGATCCTGGCTGGCCGGCCAATAACCTACCCGGCCCAGGAAGAACACCGCCCCAGCACCGAGTCGCTGGATCTGCATCGCCGACTGGCCGGGCTGTGAGACGCAGCCGCTAGCCGATCCGGGCCTTGCAAGGCCCGGCGGCGAACGCAACAATCCGCGCATGCGCATGAGCCGCCAGGAATTCAGGCAATGGCCGAGAAAGGCGGTGACCTTGCTCGGCATGTCCGGCGTCGGCAAGACGCACCTGGCCAACCGGCTGCCGAAGAACAACTGGTTCCACTACTCCGGCGACTACCGCATCGGCACCAAGTATCTCGAGGAGCCGATTCTCGACAACATCAAGCGCCAGGCCATGCAGGTCGATTTTCTGCGCGACCTGTTGCGCAACGACTCGATTTACATTGCCAGCAATATCTCGGTGCACAACCTCGAGCCGGTATCGAGTTTTCTCGGCAAGCTGGGCAATCCGGCGCTGGGCGGGCTGCGGCTGGATGAATTCAAGCGTCGCCAGCGCCTGCACGCGCTGGCCGAGGCCGCGGCAATGAAAGATGTCGCGGAGTTCATCGACAAGGCGCATACCATCTACGGCTACGATCATTTCCTGAATGACGCCGGCGGCAGCATCGTGGAACTCGACGACCCCGAGGTGATGCAGACGCTCGCCGAGCACACCCTGATCCTGTATCTGCAGGCCGGCCCAGAGATGGAAGAAAAACTGGTGCGGCGGGCAGTCAGTCATCCCAAGCCGCTGTACTATCGCGACGATTTCCTCGATGCGCAGCTGACCGTCTACCTCCGGGAGCAGGGCCTGGGTCGTGCCGAGGAGATCGATCCCGACCACTTCATGAGCTGGATATTCCCACTGCTGGCCCGCGATCGAAGGCCACGTTACGAGGCAGCCGCCGAGCAGTACGGCTACACCGTGCCGGCCGAGTCGGTGGAAGCGGTCCGCACCGAGTCGGATTTCATCGACCTCGTGGCTGAAGCGATTCCCGAAGGAGCCTGAATGATGGCCGCTTTTTCCGAACCCGGCTTCTACGACATCGACGGCCTGCGCATGGCCTGCCGCATGGCAGGCCAACAGGGACCGACCTTGCTGTTCCTGCACGGCAATCCAACCTCAAGCCTGCTCTGGCGCGATATCGTCGCACCGCTGGCCAGCCAGGCGCGTTGCATTGCCCCGGACCTGGTGGGCATGGGCGAGTCGGACAAGCTGCCGGACTCGGGCCCCGGCCGCTATGGTTTTATCGAACATCGCGACTACCTCGATGGCCTGCTGGAACAGCTGGACCTGGGTGACGAGGTCGTGCTCGTACTGCATGACTGGGGCTCGGCGCTCGGTTTTGACTGGGCGCGCCGCCATCCGGAGCGGGTGGCCGGTCTGGTGTACATGGAGGCCCTCGTGCGGCCGCTGAGCTGGGCGGAATGGCCGGCGCCCAGCCGCGGCGTGTTCGAGGCAATGCGCTCAGCGGCCGGCGATGAGCTGGTGCTGCAGAAGAACCTGTTTGTCGAGAAAATCCTGCCGGCATCGATCCAGCGCGAGCTATCAGACGACGAAATGCAGGCCTATCGCGCCCCCTTCGAGAATGCCGGCGAAGACCGGCGCCCGACGCTGAGCTGGCCACGTCAGCTGCCGATTGACGGCGAGCCGGCAGAGGTCGTCGAACTGGTGCAGGCCTACGCCGACTGGCTCAGCGTCAGTGACCTGCCGAAGCTGTTTATTAACGCCGAACCCGGCGCGATCCTGGTCGGACCGCAGCGCGATTTCTGCCGCAGCTGGCCCAATCAGCAGGAAGTAAGCGTGTCCGGTATCCACTTTATTCAGGAAGACTCGGCTGCCGAGATCGCCGCGGCGATTGCGGGCTGGCATCCTGAGCTCCACGCGCTATGAGCTTCCTCCGGTAACGCCCGTTGCAAACTGCGGCAGACTCCCGGATGCTCTCGCCCCGGTCCAAAGACCCCTATAAACGACGACGGAGATCGACATGAAACCTCGAGTCTTGTTCTGGGCGGCGGTGCTGGCCGCGCTGACTATGCTGGGCCAGCCGGTAGTCGCCCAGCAGGAGCGCGACATGATGGAAGTCATTCGCGCCCAGGTCGCAGCCAATCGCCAGGCGCTGGTGGCTGCCAACATGGAACTTACCAGCGAGGAAAGCGAAGCCTTCTGGCCGGTGTATCGCAGCTACCAGGCCAAGCGTGCCGAACTGGACGATCGCGAGCTGCGCGCACTTACCGAATTCCGCGACAGCTACCTGGATATGAGCGATGAGCAGGCGCGCAGCATCCTCGATGAGTACCTGAAGATTGCGCGAGATTTCCAGAAGCTGCGCAAGCAGTACGCGCGCGTGTTCGGCAAGATTCTGCCCGAGAAGAAAGTACTGCGCTTCATGCAGATCGACGCCAAAATCGACACGATCATCGATTTCGAACTTGTCCAGGTCGTACCGCTGGCCGAGTAGCGGCACCGACCGATCAACAACTACGTCTGCCGGAGATCGCTGAAGCCGGCTAACCACACCGACAGGGGACACCCATGAAAGGGAAACTCATCGCACTGGCGCTGGCAGCCAGTACCGTACTGACCTGCGCCACGGCCTACGCTGGCGGCCACCTGCAGGAACGCGACATGATCGAGGTGATTCGCCAGCAGGTTGCGGCGAACCGCGAGGCGCTGGTCGCGGAAAACCTGAACCTGACCGAGGAAGAGAGCGAGAACTTCTGGCCGGTGTACCGGCGCTTCCAGAATGAACGTGCCGTGCTGGTCGATCGGCGGATCGAAACCCTCACTCAGTTCCGCGACAACTTCGAGACACTGGACGATGCGACCGCCAAGCAACTGCTCAGCGATGCTTTGAAACTCGAGGACGACAAGCTGAAACTGCGCGAAAAGTTCCTCAAAGACTTCCGCAAGGTACTGTCCGACAAAAAGGTCCTGCGTTATCTGCAGATCGAGAACAAGATCGACACGATTATCGATTACGACCTGGCACAGGTAGTCCCGCTCGCCGAGTAAGCCGAGCATCGATCGTCCGACGAGTGACGCAGGTTCTGTGCTGCGTCCCCGACCTGGGCTAGACTGCCGTTGAATATCCGAACACGGGCCGCAGAGCCCGGAGCGAGCGCATGAGCGACAAATCCAACGCCCGTCCGCTGGACGGGATCCGCGTGATCGAAGTCGGCCAGCTGCTGGCCGGGCCTTTTACCGGCAGCATGCTGGGCTACTTCGGGGCCGAAATCATCAAGATCGAAACGCCGGGTGAAGGCGACGCGATTCGCAGCTGGCGAATCCTGAAGGACGGCACGTCGCTGTGGTGGCACAGCCTGGCGCGCAACAAGAAGTCGGTGACCGCGAACCTGCGCACCGACGAGGGTCGCGACATCGTGCGGCAACTGGCTGCGAAAGCCGATGTGATCGTCGAAAATTTCCGGCCCGGCACCATGGAGAAATGGGGGCTGGGGCCGTCCGACCTCTGGCAGCTGAACCCGGGTCTGATCTACTCGCGTATTTCCGGCTATGGGCAGGACGGTCCGTATGCGTCCAAGCCCGGTTTCGCGTCGGTCTGCGAAGGCTTCGGCGGTTTTCGCTACGTCAACGGGTTCCCCGACGAAGCGCCGGTGCGCCCGAATCTGAGCATCGGCGATACGCTGGCCGGCATCCACTCGGTCATCGGCATCCTGCTGTCGGTGATTCAGCGCAGCAAGGATCCGAATGGCCGTGGCCAGGTGATCGACACGGCGATTTACGAGGCGGTATTCAACCTGATGGAAGGCGTCGTGCCCGAGTACTCCGGTGCCGGTGTAGTCCGCGAGCCGTCAGGCTCGACCTTGACCGGCATCGTGCCGACCAACACCTATCGCTGTAAGGACGGCAAGTTCGTAATCATTGGCGGCAACGGTGATTCGATCTTCAAGCGTCTGTGCCACGCGATGGGCCGCGACGATCTGGGTGAGGATCCGCGCCTGGCCGACAACGCCGGGCGTGTCGAGCATGAAAAGGAGCTGGACGAAGCCATCGGCGCGTGGACCAGCACGCTGACCAGCGACGAGCTGCTGTCCGCGCTGGATGAGGCGCGTGTGCCGGGCGGCCCGATCTACAGCGTCGTCGACATGCTCAACGACCCGCACTACAACGCGCGCGGGCTGTTCGAGGAAGTCGAAGTGGGCGGTGACACCTTGAAAATCCCGGCGATGATTCCGCGTCTGTCGGAGACGCCCGGGCGCACCGACTGGCCGGGTCCGGAAGTCGGCGCGCACAATGCCGAGATACTTGGCGAGGTGCTCGGCATGAGCGACGACGAGATCGCCGCGCTGACGGAGAAGGGTATTATCTAGCCGGATTGGCGGGCGCGGCAGTCTGCTCGACCGCGTAATCCCAGAATCGGGCCTGAAGCGCCTTATCGCGAACCAGCGGCGACGGTTCCTTGTGCGCCAGGTGCTCCCAGTAATGCCCGGTATCGCCAGTCACCTCCGGTGATCCGGCCAGGTAGATATAGGTGCGTGCAGCTCGCTCCGGCGACTGCAGCAGGGGCCAGAACAGGCGCACGCCCAGCTTCCAGATTCCACGCATGTTGCGATGAATGTTGGTGCGGATGAAATACCCCGGTGACACCGTGTAGACGTCGACGCCGGTGCCGGCCAGCTGTTCGGCCTGTCGGAAGGACACGGCCGCGAGCGCGAGCTTCGAGCGTGCGTAGGCTTCGAAACCCTTGTTGTGATTCACGCCATCCCAGCCCTCGCGGTTGTCGATGTCGTCGAAGTCCATTTCCCGGACCATCTTGTGCGCATCCGAGCTGATATTGATGAGCCGCGCCGGTGCACTGGCCTTCAGGCGCTCGAG
>CBFCXA010000210.1:0-4800 GCA_965601985.1 uncultured Chromatiales bacterium
CTGGCTGCCGGCCGGCGGTCTCGGTGACGGCTCGCTGCGCTACCTGGTGCTGCCGGTGATCGCGCTGGCGCTGCCGCAGGTGGCCTACATTGCGCGGCTCACGCGCGGCAGCATGATCGAGGTGCTGCGCAGCCCGTTTATCCGCACCGCGCGCGCACAGGGCCTGCCGACGCGCACTATCGTGATTCGCCACGCGCTGAAGCCGGCCTTGCTGCCGGTCGTGTCTTATCTCGGGCCGGCACTGGCCGCGATCATCACCGGCTCTGTGGTGGTCGAGCAGATCTTCGGCGTGCCCGGGCTCGGGCGCTTTTTCGTGCAGGGTGCGCTGAACCGTGACTACACGCTGGTGATGGGCGTGGTGGTGTTCTACGGCAGCCTGATCATCGTGCTGAACTTCGCGGTGGATATTCTGTACGGCTGGCTGGATCCGCGGCTTAAACAGCGCGCATGAGCGAATTGAGCGCCAGCGCCGGCAGCGGCCTCTGGTCGGATGCCTGGCAGGTCCTGCGCCGCAACCGCGCGGCGATGGTCGCGCTCGGCGTGCTGGCGTTGATGGCGGTACTGGTACTTCTCGGCCCGCTGCTGGTGCCCTGGAGCTTCGACTACACCGACTGGGACAACGTGTCGGTCCCGCCGTCGCTCACGACCAGCCACTGGTTTGGCACCGATGCACTCGGGCGGGATCTGTTCGTGCGCACGCTGTATGGTGGTCGTATCTCGCTGCTGGTCGGCCTGGTCGCGACCGCTGTCTCGCTGATCATTGGCATTACTTACGGCGCGGTGGCCGGCTACTTCGGCGGCCGCGTCGACCAGGTGATGATGCGCATCGTCGACATCCTGTACGCGCTGCCGTTCATGTTCCTGGTGATCCTGCTGATGGTGCTGTTCGGCCGCAACATCCTTCTGATTTTCGTCGCCATCGGCGCGATCAACTGGCTGGACATGGCGCGCATCGTGCGCGGCCAGGCGCTGAGCCTGCGCCGGCGGGAGTTCGTCGATGCCGCGCGTGCCGGCGGCGTACCGACCGCGCGCATCATTCGCCGGCACATCGTGCCGAACCTGCTCGGCGTGGTGATCGTATATGCGACGCTGACCGTGCCGCAGGTGATCCTGGTCGAGTCTTTTCTGAGCTTTCTCGGCCTCGGCGTGCAGGAACCGATGACGTCCTGGGGCGCACTGGTCAACGAGGGTTCGCAGGAACTCGAAAACGCTCCGTGGTCTCTGCTGTTCCCGGCCGTGTTCCTGGCGGCGACGCTGTTCTGTTTCAACTTCCTCGGCGACGGGCTGCGCGACGCGCTGGATCCGCGCGATCGGAGCGCGTGATGGGCGAGGTGCTGCTCAAGACTGAGAAGCTGAACGTGCACTTTTCGACGCCGGGCGGCGACGTGCACGCGGTCAAAGACCTGGACTTCGAAGTCTCGGCCGGCGAAACACTCGGCGTGGTCGGCGAGTCCGGCTCCGGCAAGACGGTCGCGATGCTCGGCCTGATGGGTTTGCTCGCCGACAATGGCCGCGCGAGCGGACTGGCGCTGTTCGACGGCGACGACCTGCTGTCGATGAACGCCGAGAAGCTGCGCGCGATTCGCGGCGCCGGCATCTCGATGGTGTTCCAGGATCCGATGACCGCGCTCAATCCCTACCTGACCATCGGCAAGCAGATGCAGATGGTGCTGGCCCAGCACCGCGGCTTGACCGGCCGCGATGCACGCGATCGATGCCGCGAGCTGCTCGAAGCCGTGCGCATTACCGACGCGGCCGAACGCCTGGACAACTACCCGCACGAACTCTCCGGTGGTATGCGCCAGCGCGTGATGATTGCGACTGCGCTGTTGTGCGAGCCGCGCCTGTTGATTGCGGACGAACCGACCACCGCGCTGGATGTGACCGTCCAGGCGCAGATCCTGGTGTTGCTCGATGAGCTGCGCGAGAAGTTTGATACCGCGACCCTGCTGATCACCCACGATCTCGGCGTGGTCGCCGGCAGCTGCGACCGGGTGCTGGTGATGCAGAACGGAGAAGCCCGCGACCGCGGCGACATCTACAAGGTATTCGCCGCGCCCGAGCACGACTACACACGCCGGCTGCTGGCCGCAGTACCGCGGCTCGACAGCGTATCGACCCGCAGTTCGCCGCCGCCGGCCGAGCCGCTACTCGACGTTGAGGATCTTTCCGTCAGCTTCCGGTTGCCGCCGCAGCGCTGGCCCGGAAAATCACGCCGGCTGCGCGCGGTAGACGGCGTCAGCCTGGAGCTGGCCCCCGGCGAAACGCTAGGTGTGGTGGGTGAGTCCGGCTGCGGCAAGTCGACGCTGGCGCGCGCGATCCTGCGCCTGGTCGAGGCCGACGGCGGCTCGGTCAGCCTGCTGGGCCGCGAATTCCTCAGCCTTGAGAAAGAAACGCTGCGCGATGCGCGCCGTGACCTGCAGGTGGTATTCCAGGATCCATTGGCCTCGCTGGACCCCCGCCTGACCGTGCGCGATATCGTCGCCGAGCCGCTGGAGACTTTCTTCGCAGACAAGCCGCGCGATGAAATCACTGCGCAGGTCGAAAAAATAATTCGTCGCGTCGGCCTGGAACCGGAGCACCTGCGCCGTTACCCGCACGAGTTCTCTGGCGGCCAGTGCCAGCGCATCGGCATTGCGCGCGCACTGATAACCGAACCGAAACTGGTGATCTGCGACGAGCCGGTCAGCGCGCTGGACGTATCGGTGCAGGCGCAGATCGTGCAACTGCTGACCGAACTGCAGGACGAACTCGGCATCGCGCTGGTCTTCATCGCGCACGACCTGGCCGTGGTACGCCAGATCAGCCATCGCGTTCTGGTGATGTATCTCGGCCGCGCCGTGGAGGTGGCCGGCGCGAACCGGCTGGTCGAGCACCCGGTGCACCCGTACACACGCGCGCTGCTGGCGTCCGTGCCGCTGCCGGATCCGGAGCGCGAACGAGCGCGTGCCCACCGGCCGCTGGAAGGCGACGTGCCCTCCCCGGTGGATCCGCCGTCGGGCTGTGCGTTCCGCACCCGCTGCGAGTTTGCGGCCGAGGCCTGCGCCGCAACACGGCCGCCGCTGGAGGCCTTCGAACAGTCGCTGGTGGCCTGCCTGCGCGCGGCGGAACTGCCGCCGACGCGCGCCTGACTGGACCGGGTCAGGGTTCGGCGATGCCGAACTCGGCGTTGACCCGGGCCTCGAAGCGCAGCTCGCCGGCCTGGTAGGTCTCGACCGCGCTGTCGGCCTCCATGGCGACGGCACCAGCCCGCATCATCGGGCGCGGCCCGGGCACGCTCTGCATGGCCTCGATGCTGCGCAGTTCGCCGAGTCCGGCATTCAGGCTCTTTGCCAGTACCTCGGCATTGGCGCGTGCATCCAGCGCCGCGGCCGCCAGCGCCTGGCGCTCGTAGTCTTTGCGCCGGCTACTGTCGAGCTGCGGCGGTGAGACCTGGTTAACGCCCGAGTCCACGGCGCCTTCGATCAGCTCACCGAGCAGGTCCAGGTCTTCCAGCTGCACCACCAGCTGGCGCTGCACCTGGTAGCCGACGAAGCGCTGCTCGCGGCTTTCGTTGTCCCAGCGATACTCCGGGCGCAGGTTGGCGCCGGTCGAAGTCACCGAGCGGTCCGGTATGCCCAGGCGCTCGACCAGGTCCAGGAAGTCCCTGGCGACCCGGGCGACTCGCTGCCGGGCCGCGGCCAGGCTGGGATTGCGCGCATCGATGCCCAGCACCACGGTGGCGCGGTCGGGCAGGGCGTCGACGCTGCCGGAGCCGCTGACGCGAATACCGCGCGGGGCTTCGTCGGACATAACGGGCAGGGCGGCCAGCAGCAGGTAGATCAGGGGCAGGGTACGCATGCTGAAACTCCGATAGATGACGGTTTCTTCCGCCCGGGTGCGGGCGTATCGCACTAGAAAACCCGGGGGCCTGCCACTAACATAGCGACCCGCCGAACAGGCCGTAAAGGCCGCAGCGAGATTCCCATGCCCAGACTTTTCCCGATTTCGACCCTGATAGTCTCTGTTGCCCTGTTGCTGACGGGCGCGGCCGCGCAGGCCGGCGACCCCGAGCGCGGGAAAGTGCTGTCAGATACCTGCATGGGCTGCCACGGCATTCCCGGCTACCGCAATGCGTATCCGATGTACCGGGTGCCGAAGCTCGGCGGCCAGCCTGAGGCATACCTGGTGATCGCGCTGCAGGGCTATCGCAACGGCACCCGCCAGCATCCGACCATGCAGGCCCAGGGCGAGACGCTTAGCGACGAAGACATGGCCGATATCGCAGCCTACTTCGCCAGCCAGGGCGAGCCCGAGGAAGGGGAGCTGGTGACCGGCGGTCGCGCCGCGGCCGGCAAGGAAAAGATTGCGGTGTGCACGGCCTGCCACGGCGAGTCGGGCATCAGCCCGGCACCGAACTGGCCGAACCTGGCCGGGCAGCACAAGGACTACCTGGTGCACTCGATCAAGCAGTACCGCTCAGGCGAGCGCGAAGATGCGGTGATGGCCGGCCTGGTAGTGAATCTCAGCGATCGCGACATTGCCGACATCGCGGCGTATTACGCCGAGCAGAGCGGGCTTTACACCATCCAGTACACCGGCAAGTAGGCCGTCAGGGTCCGCTGGTCTCGGCGGTAGCCTCGCATGCAGCCCTTCAAGGCTTTTCGCATCCACTCCGATAAGGGCGGCGACGACGCGCGCCTGGAAACCATCGGCCTGGATGATCTCGCCGACGGCGATGTGATCATTCGCGGCGAGTACTCGAGCATCAACTACAAGGACGCGCTGGCCGCGACCGGCGCCGGCAGGATCCTGCGCCGC
>CBFCXA010000211.1:0-4797 GCA_965601985.1 uncultured Chromatiales bacterium
TGAAATAATTTGCCCGGATAGCAGGCTCATTCACCCCACCAGACAAACAGGATCACCATGGACGAGAACCGCAAGAAAGCCCTCAACGCTGCCCTCGGGCAGATCGAAAAGCAGTTTGGCAAAGGTTCGGTCATGCGCATGGGCGACGCCGGCGCCGCGCGCGATGTAGAGGTTGTATCCACCGGTTCGCTGGGCCTGGATGTGGCGCTGGGCGTGGGCGGCCTGCCGCGCGGGCGTGTCGTCGAAATTTACGGCCCGGAGTCGTCCGGCAAGACCACGCTGACCCTGCAGGTGGTGGCCGAGTGCCAGAAGGCCGGCGGCACCGCGGCCTTCGTCGATGCCGAGCACGCGCTGGACCCGGTGTATGCCGAGAAGCTTGGCGTCAACGTCGAGGATCTGCTGGTATCGCAGCCCGATACCGGCGAGCAGGCGCTGGAAATCACCGACCTGCTGGTGCGCTCCGGCGCGGTGGACGTGATCGTGGTCGACTCGGTCGCGGCGCTGACGCCGAAAGCTGAAATCGAGGGCGAGATGGGCGATACCCATGTGGGCCTGCAGGCGCGATTGATGTCGCAGGCGCTGCGCAAGCTGACCGGCAACATCAAGCGTTCGAACGCGATGGTCATCTTCATCAACCAGATTCGCATGAAGATCGGCGTGATGTTCGGCAGCCCGGAAACCACTACCGGCGGCAACGCGCTGAAGTTTTATTCCTCGGTGCGCCTGGACATCCGCCGGATCGGCGCGATCAAGAAGGGCGATGAAGTGGTCGGTAACCAGACGCGCGTGAAGGTCGTGAAGAACAAGGTCGCACCCCCGTTCAAGACCGCCGAGTTCGAGATCCTGTATGGCCACGGCATATCGCGCGAGGGCGAGATCATCGATCTTGGCGTGCGCGAGGGTATCGTCGACAAGTCCGGCGCCTGGTACAGCTACAACGGTGAGCGCATCGGCCAGGGCAAGGAAAACAGTCGCGAGTTCATGCTGCAGAACCCGGATATTGCGGCCGATATCGACTCTCGAATCCGCGAGCGCCTGCTGCCGAAATCTCAGGCAGCGGCCACCGACGACGTCGAGGAGGCCGCCGAAGCCTGACCGGGCACGGCGGCTGAACGATGCGCCGGGCGGACAAGCCGTCGCGGTCCGCTCGGCATGCGGCGATGGATCTGCTCGCGCGTCGCGAACACTCCTGTACCGAACTCAAGCGCAAACTGGCCGCGCGCGACTACGCCGAGGACGAGATCGATACCGCGGTCGCGGCCCTCGAGGCGGAGGGGCTTGCCAGCGACGCCCGTTTCGCCGAGGCTTTCGTCGCCGCCCGGGTGCGACGCGGCCAGGGGCCAAGGCGTATCCAGCGCGAACTGGACGCCCGCGGCGTCGCTCCGGAGCTCGCAACCGCGCCGATGGACCAGGTGGACTGGCCTGCGCAGGTGCGCGCGGCCCGGGTCAGGAAGTTTGGTCCGGACCGGCCGGGTGACTACAAGGAGCGTGCCCGCCAGGCGCGCTTTCTCGAGTATCGGGGCTTTACCGGCGAGCAGATTGGCCGGGAACTGAACGCGACGGACGAGCCTTACTGAACGGCGCCATGAGAAAGATGAATACCTCGGAACTGCGCCAGCGCTTTCTGGACTACTTTTCCCGCGCCGGGCATCGTGTCGTGCCCAGCTCGCCGCTGGTGCCGGGCAATGATCCGACCCTGCTGTTCACCAATGCCGGCATGGTGCAGTTCAAGGACGTTTTCCTGGGGTTGGACCAGCGAGACTACAGCCGCGCGGCCAGTTCGCAGCGCTGCGTGCGGGCCGGCGGCAAACACAACGACCTCGAGAACGTCGGCTACACGGCCCGGCACCACACTTTTTTCGAGATGCTGGGCAACTTCAGCTTCGGCGACTACTTCAAGCACGATGCGATCCGCTACGCCTGGGAGTTCATCACCGGCGAGCTGGGAATCCCGCCGGAGAAACTCTGGGTAACGGTCTACACCGACGACGACGAGGCAGCCGATATCTGGCTTGAGGAGATCGGCGTCGATCCGCAGCGCTTCGGCCGGCTCGGCGAGAAAGACAATTTCTGGTCGATGGGCGACACCGGTCCCTGCGGACCCTGCAGCGAAATTTTCTACGACCACGGACCCGAGGTGCCGGGCGGACCACCGGGTTCGCCGGACGAGGACGGCGACCGCTACGTCGAGATCTGGAACCTGGTCTTCATGCAGTTCGATCGCTCGGCCGACGGCGAGCTTACGTCGCTGCCCAAGCCTTCGGTCGACACCGGCATGGGCCTGGAGCGCATCGCCGCGGTCATGCAGGGCGTGCACAGCAATTACGACATCGACCTGTTTCGCCACCTGATCGATGCGATCGTCGCAGAACTCGGCGTGACGGATCGCGATTCACCCTCATTGCGTGTAATTGCCGATCACATTCGCGCCTGCGCTTTTCTGATCGCCGACGGGGTATTGCCGGGCAATGAAGGGCGCGGTTATGTGTTGCGCCGAATTATCCGCCGCGCCCTGCGGCATGGTTACGAGCTGGGGCGCGAGGAACCGTTCTTCTATCGGCTGGTCGCGCCGCTGGAACGGGAGATGGGCGGTGCCTATCCGGAGCTGACCGAGGCCCGGCCGCATATCGAGAAGGTGCTGCGCAACGAAGAAGATCGGTTTGCCGAGACCCTGGCCCAGGGTATGCGTATGCTCGAAGACGCCTTCGACGAACTCGACGGTAACGAGTTGCCCGGTGAGCTGGTATTCCGGCTCTATGACACCTACGGGTTCCCGGTCGATCTCACGGCCGATATCGCCCGTGCGCGCGACCTGAAGGTTGACCGCGACGGCTTCGAACAGGCCATGCAGGCGCAGCGCGACCGGGCGCGCTCGGCGCAGAAGTTCAGCATGGGCGGCGGCGACGAACTGCGCCTGGATCAGCAGACCGAATTCACCGGCTATGAAGGGCTCGTCGGCGTCGGCGAACTGACTGCTGTCGTCGCGGGAGGAGAAGTTGCCGAAGTCGTTGAAGCCGGCCAGCAGGGCGGCATGGTTCTGGCCGCGACACCGTTCTACGCGGAGAGTGGCGGCCAGGTTGGCGATTCTGGCTGGCTGACCGCGGACGATGGCGCCCGCTTTCGCGTCACGGATACCGTGAAAAACGGCGATGCGCACCTGCACCTGGGTCGCTGCGAGTCGGGCCGTTTTTCCGTCGGGCAGCAGGTCACGGCCGAGGTCGACGCCGAGCGACGCGCCGCGATCGTGCTGAACCATTCGGCTACGCACCTGCTGCACGCGGCGCTGCGTGAAGTGCTGGGCAGCCACGTCACGCAGAAGGGCTCGCTGGTGGCGCCGGATCGCCTGCGCTTTGACTTCTCGCACTACGAGGCGGTGAGCCCGGATGAGCTCGATCGGATAGAGTCGCTGGTCAACGCCCAGATCCGCGCCAATGCGGCCGCGCAGACCCGCCTGATGTCCTACGACGAGGCGGTCGGCGCCGGCGCGATGGCGCTGTTCGGCGAGAAATACTCTGACCAGGTGCGCGTGCTTCAGCTCGGTGATTTTTCCACCGAGCTCTGCGGTGGCACGCACGTCGACCGGGCCGGGGATATCGGACTGTTCCGGATCGTCAGCGAGTCGGGTATTGCCGCCGGGATCCGGCGGATCGAGGCCATCACCGGTCGGGTGGCGCTGGATCAGGTACGCGCGGATGAGGCTTTGCTGAACCGGCTGACCGGGCTGGTCAAGGCCGGTCCGGGCGAAGTCGAGCAGCGGGTGGCGCAGGTGCTCGAACGCAACAAGGCGCTGGAAAAGGAACTGCAGCAGCTCAAGGCCCAGATCGCCGGCGGCGCGGGTGGCAGTGACCCGACGGATGTGGCGGTCCAGGTCGGCGACCTGCGGGTACTGGCCAGCCGCGTAGCTGACGATCTCGACGTCAAGACCCTGCGCGATACGCTGGACCGGCTCAAGTCGCGCCTGGGTCGCGGCGTCGTCGTGCTGGGCTGTGCGACCGCAGACGGCAAGGTGCGGCTGGTCGCGGGCGTGAGCAAGGACCTGACCGGGACGCTGCGGGCCGGCGACATCGTGAAGGCTGTCGCCGCTGATGTCGGCGGCAAAGGCGGCGGTCGGCCGGACTTTGCCCAGGCCGGCGGTACCGATCCGGCGGCTCTCGACGCGGCGCTGGCAGCCGTCCCTGACCGGGTCCGTTCCGCGCTGGGTTGAGCCTGCCGTACGTGGCCGATCCGGCAGCGCGGCCGGCAACGCGCTGTTTTTATCAGGGTTTTCCTTAATTCAACGATTGCCGTTTTGCTGGCAATGCTGCGCCGCGCTGCGGTATGCTGTTTCTGTCCAGGCGGTGCAGGGGTGCTCCTGCCCGGGCCGGTCGCCAGGAAGGCGCACCGCTATAAGGAAATAAAAACAACACAGGGGGTAGCCATGCTCATTCTGACGAGGCGCGTCGGCGAGACCGTGATTATCGGCAACGACGTCGACGTGACCGTGCTGGGCGTAAAGGGCAACCAGGTGCGTCTGGGCGTGAAGGCGCCCAAGGAAATCGCCGTTCACCGCGAAGAAATTTACGAGCGCATCTGCCGGGAAAAGCAGAACGGCGCCGGCAAGCACGGCTTGCCCGATGCGGTAAACGATTGAGATCCGCCTAATGCCGGCCTTTGGCCGGCGATCCGAATCGGTTAAGGTACGCGCCCGGGCCGCCTACAGGTCCGGCATCCGCACGCGTAGCCGGCCGAGAGTAACGGAGAGGTGGCTGAGTGGTCGAAAGCGCTCCCCTGCTAAGGGAGTAAGGGTTAAAAGCCCTT
>CBFCXA010000212.1:0-4761 GCA_965601985.1 uncultured Chromatiales bacterium
AGTGCCGGATCACGCGGTGCCAGTGTGCATCCTGGCAGAACTCGGTGCGCCATTGATGAGTTCGACCCTGATCATGCCCGGTGAGGATCTGCCGCTGAATGATGGCGAAGAGATTCTCGAGCGACTGTACGGTCAGGTCGACCTCGTAGTCGACAGCGGGAGTTGCGGCATCGAGCCATCTTCCGTGATAGACCTGACCGGCAGTTATCCGGTGGTGCTTCGTCATGGCAAAGGCGATACCAGTCATCTGGAGTAGCCCGGCTCGCTTGCGCTTGCGTCTATAATCGCCGCATGCCGGACTTCGATATCGCCTCGATCGTTCGCACGGTATCGGTTGCGGCGATCCCGGTGTTGTTCGCTATTACTCTGCACGAGGTTGCCCATGGCTGGGCGGCGCGGGCTTGCGGTGATCGCACGGCCGAAATGCTCGGGCGGCTCTCGATCAATCCGCTTCGCCACATCGATCCGGTGGGAACGGTCGCCGTGCCCATCCTTATTTTCCTGCTCTCGGCCGGCAGCTTTCTGTTCGGCTGGGCCAAACCCGTACCGGTCAGTTCATCGGGCCTGCGGAACCCGAAACGGGACATGGTCGTTGTTGCTGCCGCAGGGCCGGCGATGAACCTGGTTATGGCGAGCTTCTGGACGCTGATACTGGCCCTGTCGATCCGGCTGGGCGAGAGCCTGATGATCGCTGATTTCCTACGTGCGATGGCTCAGATAGGGATATTTTTCAATATCTTGCTGGCAGTTTTTAACCTTCTTCCACTACCACCGCTCGACGGCGGGCGCGTGCTGCGCGGACTGGTGCCGGAATCGATCGGCAGACGCCTCGATGCGATCGAGCCTTTCGGCCTTATAATAATAGTGTTGTTGTTGACGGCTGGTGTGATCGGGCCATTGATGTGGCCACTTATCAGCAGTCTGCAAGGGTTATTGTTCCGCATCGCCAGCATACTTGGGGGCTGAGATGGACCAGCAGCCGGATTCGCGTGCGCCGCTGCGGGTAGTAAGTCCGCCCGAAAAAGACGCCATGCTCTCGGAAGACGCCGCCGGCGGAAAGCCGGCCCAGGCGGAAATGCCGTTCGCGGTGGTGTCGGGGGAGCCGGTCACGCAGCTGCCCCAGGACCTCTACATCCCGCCTTATGCGCTCAAGGTCTTTCTCGAGGCTTTCGAGGGGCCGCTGGATTTGCTGCTGTACCTTATTCGGCGCCAGAACCTCGACATTCTCGACATACCGATTGCCGAAATCACCCGGCAGTACGTCGAATACATCGAACTGATGAAAGAGCTTCAGCTCGAGCTGGCCGGCGAATATCTGCTGATGGCCGCAATGCTGGCCGAGATCAAGTCGCGGATGCTGTTGCCGCGCCAGCAGGAGGCGGCGGAAGACGAGGACGATCCGCGAGCCGAGCTCGTCCGACGTCTGCAGGAGTACGAGAGGTTCAAGAAGGCCGCCGCGGACATCGACGAACTCGAGCGCATGGAGCGCGATACGCTGCAGGCGAGTGCCGAGGTAGTGGAAAAGCCGGTGGTCGAGAAGTTGCCGGACCTGACGCTGAAGGAATTGCTGGTCGCGTTCAAGGACGTGCTGACCCGCGCCGAGCTGAACGCGCATTTTCATGTTCAGCGCGAGCCTTTATCGGTGCGTCAGCGCATGTCCGAAGTGCTCTCGCGGGTCGCGCCGACACGCTTCACGGATTTCGCCGCGCTGTTCGACCCGGAAGAGGGTCGTATGGGGGTCGCGGTTACGTTCATCGCCTTGCTCGAATTGCTACGCGAGGGCCTGATCGAGCTGGTCCAGGCCGACAGTTACGCGCCGATCCATGTGCGTGCAGCCGGCAGTGATCGAGCACCGGCCGAATCTGAAACTACGGTATGACGGATCTGTCGTATGGAAATTGCTGAACTCAAGCGGGTAATCGAGGCGGCCTTGTTCGCTGCTGGCCGGCCTGTGAGTCTCGACGAACTGCGCGGGCTGTTCGGGCTAGGCGATAAGGCCCCGCCGAAAAGCGACATCCGTAAGGCGATCGCCCAGTTACAGCAGGACTGCGAGGGCCGCGGCCTCGAGATTGCCGAAGTCGCCAGCGGTTATCGCGCGCAGGTGCGGGCCAGCATGTCGCCCTGGCTGGCGAAGCTGTGGGAGATCCGGCCACCGCGTTACTCGCGCGCGTTGATGGAGACGCTGGCAATCATTGCTTATCGCCAGCCGGTAACTCGCGGTGACGTCGAAGAGGTTCGCGGTGTCAGCGTTACGCCGAACATCATCCGCACGCTGCTCGAGCGCGGCTGGGTGCGCGTCGTCGGTCATCGCGACGTTCCGGGTAAACCGGAGATGTTCGGCACGACCAAAGAGTTCCTCGACTATTTTGGATTAAAGACGCTCGATGAGTTGCCCGAGCTCGAGGAACTCAAGGATCTCGATGCCTTCGGCGTGCAGCTGGAACTTCCCGATCAGGACCCGGTAGAAGCGGAAGTTACAACATCAGAGGACGCGCCTGAAGTGGCTTCCCTCGAAGCGGCGCGCGAGCGGCAGTCCGACGATATTGCGGACGAGCCGTTCGACGACGAGGTAGGCGAGGGAGACGAGCCGCGCAGTGCAACGATCGTGCCGCTGAAGGCACGCTAAGCGACACCAGGCAAGCGCCGTGGCGGAGCGCCTGCAGAAGTGGCTGGCCAACCGGGGCGTGGCTTCGCGTCGCGAACTGGAGGCGTGGATCACCGCCGGCCGCATCACGGTAGACGGCAACGTTGCTGAACTCGGCTGCAAAGTCACCGGACGAGAAGCGATTCGCGTCGACGGTCGTCTGTTCACGGCCGATGAAGCGTCGAAGGCCCGGCCGCAAACCATCCTTTATCACAAGCCGATCGGCGAGATCTGCACGCGTACCGATCCGCAGGGCAGGCCAACGGTGTTTGAACGATTGCCGCCGCTGCGGGGGCAACGCTGGATCAGCGTCGGACGACTGGACGTGCAAACCTCGGGACTGCTGCTGTTTACGACTGACGGCGAGTTGGCTCATCGCCTCATGCATCCGAGCGCCGGCCTGCAAAGGGAGTATGCCGTCAGGGTGCAGGGGCCACTGCCGGACGATACGACGGTGCGGCTGGCTGCCGGCATCGAACTCGACGACGGTCCGGCACGATTTCGCAGCATCGAGGAATCTGGCGGGGAAGCCAGCAATCACTGGTATCGGGTGGTCGTTGACGAGGGCCGGAACCGACTGGTGCGCCGAATGTTCGAGGCGGTTGGCGGCCGCGTCAGCCGGCTTATTCGAGTGCGTTTCGGGTCGCTCGAGTTGCCGCGCGACCTGCCGCGAGGAAAGTACCGGGCCCTCCGCAAAGGCGAACTATCCACGCTCTATCGCGCGGTGCGCATGCAGCCGCCCGCAGACGATGCGCCAGCAAACCGTATTCGTCGCAGGCGCTGAGGCGCAGATCGGCCGGCACTGTCGCTCGCTGGTCGGGCTCTACGACACCGCTGGCTGGTGGCCGGCAAAGTCGCGATTCGAG
Source organism: uncultured Chromatiales bacterium (assembly GCA_965601985.1). Classification (GTDB taxonomy): domain Bacteria; phylum Pseudomonadota; class Gammaproteobacteria; order Steroidobacterales; genus J054. The sequence goes on from CBFCXA010000212.1 coordinate 3,511, forward strand.
GTTATGGCCGGGGCCGTGCTGGTTCAGAACACCCGCTGGACAAACGTCGTGCCGGCTTTGCGCGCATTGCGCCAGGCCGGGGCTCTGCAGGCGCAGCGGCTCGCCGGAATGCCCGAAGATGATGTCGCCGAACTGATCCGGTCTGCGGGTTGCCAGACCGTCAAGGCGAAGCGGCTCAGGTCGCTGGCAACAACTGTCTGCAGCATTGGCGGAGTTCGACGCTTGGCCGTGTTACCCACCGACTCGCTTCGTGGCCGGCTGCTGGCGACCCACGGTGTGGGTTTCGAGACCGCCGATGCGATTCTCGCCTTTGCCTTCGACCGCCCGGTCTTCATCGCGGACGGATACGCACGCCGCTGGTTCACGCGCATGGGTTTGTGTCAGCAACCGCCGCGTTACGGCGCGCTGAAGGCGGCCGTTGAAGCAGCTTTGCCGGCGCACTGCAGCCAGCTGCGCCAACTGCACGCCGCGATCGTGCTGCACGGCCAGCAGTGTTGCGGGAAGCAGCCGGACTGTCAGCGCTGCGGGCTACGCCGGAACTGCCGGGCCGGGCTTACTGCGAGTCGAGGCTCTGGCCGGTAACGCCCCTGCTGTCCGGGCCCATTAGGTACAGGTAGGGACGCATCAGTTCTGAAGGTTCCGGAACGCTGTTCGGATCTTCTGCCGGGTAAGCTGATGCACGCATCGGTGTGCGGGCGCGTCCCGGGTTGATGCTGTTGACGCGGATCCGGCCGGCGCCTTCGGTTTCATCAGCCAGCACCTGCATCAGGCCCTCGGTGCCGAATTTCGACACCGCGTAGGCGCCCCAGAAAGCCCGCGCACGACGCCCGACGCCACTGGAAGTAAAGATCACCGAGGCGTCTCCGGATGCATTCAGCAGCGGTAGCAGCGTCTGCGTCAGCACGAACGGCACGGTCAGGTTCAGGTGCATGACCTCGGTCCACTGACCGACGTCGTATTGTTCCAGCGGTGCCCGGTCGCCGAGTGTTCCGGCATTGTGCAGCAGGCCGTCGAGCCGGCCGAATTCTTCGTCGAGGCTGTCGCGCAGCTGAAAGTATTCCGGGCCCTGGGCGCTGGTCAGGTTCAGGTGCGCGATACTGGGCCGCGTACCATTGGCCGACACAATTTCGTCGTATACAGACTCGAGTTTGCTGAGCGTGCGACCCAGCAACACGACCTGTGCGCCGTGTTTGGCGAAGGCCAGCGCCGCTGCGCGGCCGATACCGCTGCCGGCGCCGGTGACCAGTACCA
>CBFCXA010000213.1:0-4728 GCA_965601985.1 uncultured Chromatiales bacterium
TGTTGGGAGGCAGCGGACATGTGCCGACGACCAGGCCGGGTCCTGATGCTGCTGGTGCTGGCTGCGATGCTGGCGTCGGTCGCGGGCGCGAAAGAAGCCAAACGTAAAGTCTATCGCTGGGTGGATGATCAGGGTGTCGTGCACTTTGGCGACAGCGTACCTGCCGAACATGCCACCAAAGATCGCGAGGTTCTGAACGACTACGGCGTGCCGGTCGCATCCGAAGAGGGTGAGATCACAGCGGAAGAGAGCGCCGCCAAGGAACTTGCCGAAGCCGAAGCCAGGCAGCTTCGCGACCTGGAACAGGCCAAGCGCGCGCGCGACGCCACCCTGCTGAATACCTACCTGTCGGTCGCGGAAATCGAGCGACTGCGCGACCAGCGCCAGGAACTGCTCGACGGACAGATTCAGCTGACCGAGCTGTATCTGGAAAGCCTGCGCGTGAAGCTCACCAAGCTGCAGAAAGATGCGCAGCGGTTCCGGCCGTACAACAAAGACCCGAATGCACCACCGCTGAACGAGAATCTGGCGAAAGAACTTTCCGACACCCTGGACTCGATCATTTCCTACGAGCAGAGTCTCAAGGAAGTACGCGACTCCAAAGCCCAGCTGATCGCCAAGTTCGACGAGGACATCACCCGCTTCCGCGAGCTGAAGGGACTGCAACAGGTAAACAACTAGCTGGCCGAATCCGCGTTCGGCAAATCAGCGCTGTTGCGCTAGTGCCCCGTATGACCGAAGCCGCCGCTGCCGCGCTGGCTCTCGGTGAACTCCTCGACCAGTTCGAACTCCGCCTGCACCACCGGCACAAACACCATCTGCGCGAGGCGCAGGCCCGGCTCGATCGTGAACGGCTTGTCGCCGCGGTTCCAGCAGGATACGAAGACCTGCCCCTGGTAGTCGGAGTCGATCAGCCCGACCAGATTGCCGAGCACGATACCGTGCTTATGGCCGAGACCCGAACGCGGCAGGATGGTCGCGGCGAGCTGCGGGTCTTCCATATGAATCGCGATGCCGCTGGGAATCAGCTCGGTCTCGCCGGGGTTCAGCGTCACGGGCTCATCCACGCAGGCGCGCAGGTCGATGCCGGCCGAGCCGGGGGTGGCATAGTCCGGCAGCGGGAACTCGCTGCCGAGGCGCGCATCCAGGACTTTGAGCTGAACGGACCGCCGCGTCACGCGAATCAGTTCACCGACGGCTGGCGCAACGGAACCGGCGCGGATTCGGTCTGGCGATAGCGCCCGGCGATAAGCTCGACGAGTTCGGCGGCCAGGCGGGTCTTGGACATCGCCGGCAGAGCCGCCTGGTCGCCCGGCCAGATGACCAGCGCGCTGTTCTCGTCGCTGTCGAAGCCGAGATTTTCGCCAACCAGGTTGGCAATGATCATATCGAGCTGCTTGCGCTCGAGTTTGTCGCGCGCATGGGCTTCGAGGTCCTGTGTCTCGGCTGCAAAGCCGACGGTAAACGGCCCATCAGCCATGGCCGCGACTTCGCGCAGCACGTCCGGTGCACGCACCATGTCGAGCTCCATCGTGTCGCGCCGCTTCTTGATCTTGTGCACGGCGACCTCCGCAGGACGGTAGTCGGCGATGGCCGCAGCACCTATATAGATGTGCGCATCGCCGACGCGCGACATCGTCGCGTCGCGCATCTGCCCGGCCGTCTCGACATCAACCCGCTCGACGCCGGCCGGGGTCGGCAGGTTCACCGGGCCGGAGACCAGGGTCACGCGTGCGCCGGCAGCAGCCGCCGCGCGTGCAACGGCGAAGCCCATTTTCCCCGAGCTGCGATTGCTGACGAATCGCACCGGGTCGATCGGCTCGCGCGTCGGGCCGGCGGTAATCAGCACCGACAGGTTCTGCAGCGCGCCGGTAGTAAAGGGTCGCTGTGCGAGGACTTCAGCCACGATCTCCGTCGGTTCGAGCATGCGCCCGGGGCCGGTATCGCCGCAGGCCTGCTCGCCCGCATCCGGCCCCAGCACGATGACGCCGCGGCTTTCCAGGGTGGCGAGATTCTGCTGCGTGGCCGCGTGGCGCCACATGGCCTGGTTCATGGCCGGCGCAATCAGCAGTGGCGCATCGCTGGCCAGGCACAGTGTGGTCAGCAGGCTGCCCGCGGAGCCGGCGGCCAGTTCGGACATGATGTTCGCGGTTGCCGGCGCGATCAGCACCAGGTCGGCCCAGCGGGCCAGTTCGATGTGACCCATCGCCGCCTCGGCCTGCTCGTCCCAGAGTTCGCCGCGCACCGGCTGGCCCGAAACCGCCTGGAACACCGCCGGCGATACCAGGCGCGCGGCGCTCGGGGTGATGACTACGCGCAGCTCGGCGCCCTGCTCGCGCAGTCGGCGCACGATCTCCGGCGATTTATAGGCGGCGATGCCGCCGGTGACGCCAAGCAGAACCTTTACTGTTGCGACTTCGTTCATGGTCTGTGGATGTCGGGCAGGACCCAAGATTATCGCACCGTAACGCCGGCCGCTGTGATATGCGGCGTTGGGCGGCAGATTTACGCCTTGGCCCCGCCCGCCGAGACCCCGAGAATCCCTGCATGCCACGCGCCCGTAGCCAGCCTGCCGACGATGACCCGACCAGGGGCCCGATCAAGCACTGGCCGGTGACCGAGCGGCCCCGGGAGCGTCTGCTCGGCGCGGGTCCCGCCAACCTGTCGGACGCCGAGGTCCTCGCGATTCTGCTGGGCCGCGGCGTGGCCGGCCTGTCGGCCGTAGACCTGGCACGCAGCCTGCTCGGCCGCTTCGGCGGCATCCGCGGCGTATTCAATGCCAGTGCGCGCGAGCTGCAGCAGCTGCGCGGGGTCGGTCCGGGGCGCGCCGCGCTGCTGCTCGCCGCGCGCGAGAGCAGCCGGCGCTATTTCGAGGCCACGCTGTCACCGGGTCGCAGCATTGGCTCGCCCGGCGACAGCCGCGAGTTCCTGCTGGCCCGCCTGCGCGACCGGCCCCACGAGGTGTTCTGCTGCCTGTTCCTGGACAACCGCCACCGGGTGCTGGCTTTCGACGAGCTGTTCCGGGGCACGCTGGACAACACCACGGTCTATCCGCGAGAGGTGGTCAAACAGGCGCTGGCACACAACGCGGGCGCTGTGATCCTGGCGCACAATCACCCGTCCGGGGTGGCCGAGCCCAGCGAGGCGGACCAGCTGATTACCCGACGCATCCGCTCGGCTCTGGACCTGGTCGATATCCGCCTGCTCGACCATTTCGTGATCGGTGACGGCCTGTGCGTCTCGCTGGCCAGCCGCGGCCTGCTCTGACGGCAGCCCGGCAAAGGCCGGCTTCCTTGCCCCGGCGCCGGCAGGCTGGTATAAATGCGCCCCTTTCGTCGCCACAGGCGGCGGCCAAACCCCTGATTCAACAGAGATTCACGATGTCCCGCGTCTGTCAGGTAACCGGCAAGCGACCCACCGCCGGCAACAATGTATCGCACGCCAATAACAAGACCCGGCGTCGCTTCCTGCCGAACCTGCACAAGCACCGGTTCTGGCTCGACAGCGAGAGCCGCTACGTGAAGCTGCGCGTGAGCACCAAGGGTCTGCGCATCATCGACAAGAAGGGCATCGAGCAGGTGGTCGCGGATTTGCGCGCCCGCGGCGAAAAGGTCTGACGGAGCAAGCACGATGGCCAAGGGCAACCGCGAAAAAATCAAGCTGGTCTCGACTGCCGAGACCGGGCACTTCTACACCACTACCAAGAACAAGAAGCTGCATCCGGAGAAGATGGAAGTTCGGAAATTCGATCCGAGAGTGCGCAAGCACGTGACGTACAAGGAAGCCAAGATCAAGTAGACGGCTTTCTTCCAGGACATAAAAAAACCCGCCACGCAGGCGGGTTTTTTGTTTCCGGCAGCGACAGATCAGGCGGGCACCATTGCCTGCTGCGGCAGGTAACCGCGCAAGCGGGCCGAAAAGTCCTGCAGCGACTTGATGCCGCTGGCTTCTGCCTCGCTGCACCACTGCCTGAGCTCGGCGACGAGCCTGTCGTTGCTCACGTTCGCCTGCTCCCACAGACTCTGCAGCTTCTGGCGGTATTCATGCACGGTGCGCAGGGTCGCATTGTCGGCCAGCAGTGCGGACAGTCTTTCCTGAGCATCATGGTCGAGCAGCTGCGGACGGCGGGTCAGCAGCGTGCGCGCCCGGCGCAATGAAGCGCCGCCGGCCCGGGCAACACCTTCGATCTGCAGCACCGGTCGCACGACGCTGCGCGAGTAGTCACGCAGCACGTGCATGCGATTCTGCAATACCGCTCTCACGGTCTGCAGATCCACGGCCCGCGGTTCATCGGCGAAATGCGGGGTCGGTGCGACGCGGCGCACCTTGCACAGGCCCAGTGCCGACAGGATCCGGATGTACATCCAGCCGATGTCGAACTCCCAGCTGCGCGCCGAGAACTTGGCCGACGTCGGGAACGCGTGATGATTGTTATGCAGCTCTTCGCCGCCAATCAGCAGACCCCAGGGCACCAGGTTGGTTGCCGCATCGTCGGACTCAAAATTCCGGTAGCCCCAGGCGTGGCCGAGGCCGTTGATCACACCGGCTGCAAACACCGGCATGGCCAGCATCTGGATGGCAAAAATGGTGATGCCCGGCACTCCGAACAGCAGCAGGTTTATGGCCAGCGTGGTGTAGATGCCGGCGGTGCTGAAGCGCGCGTAGACATTGCGCTCGATCCAGTCGTCCGGGCAGCCGCGACCGTACTTCTCGACGGTCTCCTCGTTG
>CBFCXA010000214.1:0-4719 GCA_965601985.1 uncultured Chromatiales bacterium
CGTGGTTCTGTGTGCCGGTACCGCGATGATCTTCTCGTCCTTGCCGGAATCGTCTTCCATGATGAGTACACCCAGCGGGCGGGCACTGATTACGCAGCCTGGCACCAGCTCCCGGGTATTGCAGATCAGCACGTCGATCGGGTCGCCGTCTTCGGACAGGGTATGCGGCACGAAGCCGTAATTGCCCGGATAGGACATTGGCGTATACAGGAAGCGATCGACGACCAGCGTGCCGGCTTCCTTGTCCATTTCGTACTTGATTGGCTGGCCGCCCAGCGGGACCTCGATGATCACGTTGATCTCGTCAGGTGGATTGTCGCCTATGGCAATCGCGTCGATGCGCATCTGAGTTCGGCTCCGGACGCCGCTTGAGTCCTGCGGATTATACGCAGGCGCAAACTGCCGATTCGCAGCCTGGTCGCTGTGGACAGGAGCCCGGCCGGTCTGACGCCGGACAATCGGCTGCGCGGCGCAGCGTCCTAGCCGGCGGCCTGGAGGCGGTCGGCGCCGCCCCCGGCGCGCAGCGGGATGGTCTTGTGCACCCAGTTCTTCGGATCGCTGCGGTGACCGGGGCAGGGGACGACGCGAATATTCGACGCCGCAACGGCCTGCCAGGCTTCGGTATCGATTACGCCCTGCCGGTCGGCGAAGGCAAGCGTCATCTCCCGAACCTGTACCAGGGTGCGGTCGGTCTCGACCAGCAGCTCCTCGCTGGTGGGCGCGGCCAGCACCGGTCGCGTGTCCTTGAGCACGACATAGTCTTCGTCCATTACTGTGTCGCGCGTCATGTCAACCAGCATCCGCTGCTCGTCCTCGGTGGCCGCGCGTACGGACTTACCATCGCGGCCGCGCGTCTCGACCTTCGGCATCATCAGGATCATATGGATCTGCGTGCTGGTCTCGTCGATCGGCGTGACGTATGCGGTAACGATCTGCGGCGGGTAGCCGGGCTGGTAATTGGTGTTGCGCGATACGCAGCCGACCACATGGTATTCCATCATCAGCCCGGATTGATCACCGTAGTTACCTTGCGCATCCCAGGCCGCGTGCCAGGCCTTCAGGTAATGCTCATCGAGCTCGTGGTCGATGATGGTCACGCCCTTGGGCAGCCATTTCGCGAACTCGTGGATGTAGTGCACATGGCAGGGGTCGTTGTAGTTCTCGGCCATGCGGATGTAGTTGAGGTCTTTCTGCCGCGCGATTGCGCCCTGATGCCACTCGCCGGACTCCCATTCGGGCATGATGTCCGCAAGGGCGGGGCGTTCGTCTTCGGCCATGTCACCGAGAAAAACGTGGACAAGCCCGTATTTTTCGGCCACCGGATAAGCTGGCACGCGCGCCCGGCGCGGCGGCTCGGTCGGGGTCTTCGTGCCGGCCGGTATCAGGCGGCAGCGCCCGTCGCCGTCGAAACGCCAGCCGTGCTGCGGGCAGGCGATCTGCCCGTTTTCGCAGCTGCCGCCGGCCAGTGATGCGCCGCGATGCACGCAGAGATCGCTCAGGCAGTGCGCAACACCCTCATCGTCGCGGAACAGCACGAAGTCTGCGCCGAGCATGCGGACCCGTTTCGGCGCGGCGCCGAGTTCGTTGGCGATACAGGCGGCATACCAGTTGTTGATGAACATCTCAGGCTCGCTGCCGGCACGGCCGGCGTTCGGGGTGCCGGATGATTATAGGCAGTGGTCCTGGCGCAAACAGGCAGGCCGCCGGCTTCATCGCAACGCGACCGGCGCGCGGCCGCTGCCGTGCCAGCCGCGGGCGCTGGCGCTACACTGCCGCTAATGCCGGCCAACGGCCTGATTCAGCGGAGTACCAGCCATGTCGCCACGCCCGATTCTGATCCTGCCGTCCGTTTTTTGCCTGCTCGCTGCCTGCGACGGCAGCAGCCAGGCGCCCGTGCCGCCCGCGGCAGAGCGGGCCGCCGCTGCACCGGAGGTCGATACCGCGCCCGCGTCGCAGCAGGCAGCGCCGATGCCCGAACTGGTGCGCGCGGACGGCAGTTACCCGACGGTGCCGCTGGAAAAGGACACCGTGGTGGTCAAGGTGATCCAGAACGGCGTGGTCAATCTGCAGCAGGCGGAAACCGTCGCGGCCGGCCTGCAGGCTAATCTCGCCACCATGGAACGTCTCGCGCGCCAGGCCTGCAGCGAGGGCAAGAAACCCGACTTCCTGCTGTACAACGAGTTTCCGCTGACCGGCTATTCAACCGGCACGCGGGAAGAGAAACTTGAGTTCACGATCCAGATTCCCGGCCCCGAGACCGACCGCCTGGGCAAGGTCGCACGTGAATGCGACACGTATATCATCTTCGGCAGTTACGCGACCGATCCGGAATGGCCCGGACACATCCTGAGCCTCAACGCGGTCATCGGTCGCGACGGGAAGGTGCGCGAGAAGTTCTGGAAGACGCGCAACATCAAGCGCCTGACGCCGGGTGAGGAGATTCCGACTACGACCATTGAGAGCGTGCGCGATAAATACCGCGCGCGTTACGGCGTCGAGGCCGAGTTTCCGGTGGTACGCTCCGAGTACGGCAACTTCGCGGTCAGCACGGTGCAGCTGGACCCGTTCGTGTTTGCCGCCTTCGCGATGCGCGGTGTCGAGATCATGTTCCGCACCGCGACGCTGTTCTCGAAGGTGGATGTGCAGGCCAGCGCCTGGTACCACAACTTCTATTCGGCCATGTCCAATATCACTTTCCCGCCGGACAGCGAGGCCGCGCCGTTTGGCGGCGGCTCGGTGATCGTCGATCCGCGCGGGCGCGTGCTGGCAGAAGACCCGAGCAATAACGAGGGCATCATCGAGGCGGAGATTCCGATCGCCGAGCACCGCGCCAACCGGCGTATCCCGCGCTACCCGGTCGAGGTCGTTGCGCCGGTGTTCGAGCAGTACCGGCAGGAAGTGCCGCTGAACCATATGGACATCGCGCCGGAAGACATGCCGCAGACGCGCAAGGGCATGAGCGACTGGCTGGATCAGAACAGCCGCTGGTTGAACGCGCCGGCCGACTAGAAAGCCGGCGTGCCGGTCAGCTCCTTGCCGACCACGAGCTGGTGGACCGACTCGGTACCTTCGTAGGTCACCACGCTCTCGAGATTCAGCGCGTGGCGGATCGCGACATGGTCCAGCGTGATGCCCGCACCGCCGAGCAGGTCGCGACAGTCACGCGCGATATCCAGCGCGACCCGCACGTTATTCCACTTGACCAGTGAGACCTGGGCCGGGTCGAGTTCGCCAGCCTCTTTCAGCCGGCCCAGCCGCCAGGCTTGCAGCCGGGCGCCGGCCAGCCGCCGCGCCATGTCTGCCAGCCGCGACTGCACCAGCTGCGTTTCGCTGACCGGCCGGCCGAACAGCACGCGCTCGCGTGTGTAGGCCAGCGCCTCGTCCAGGCAGGCCGCGGCCGAACCCAGCGGCCCCCAGCAGATGCCGTAGCGCGCCTGGTTCAGGCAGCTCAGCGGCCCGCGCAGCGTACTGATCTCCGGCAGGCGCGCGGCATCGGGCACGCGTACGTTTTCCAGGTACAGCGCCGAGGTAATCGACGCGCGGAGCGACATCTTGTGCGCAATGTCTTCGGCCTGGAAGCCGGGCGTGTCTTTCTCGATGAGAAAGCCATGCACGCCGTCGGCGCCTGCCGCCCAGACCAGCGCGACATCCGCTGCGCTGCCGTTGGTAATCCAGTACTTGCTGCCGTTCAGGATCCAGTCGCTGCCGTCGCGCTTCGCGCGCGTTTTCAGGTTCGCCGGGTCAGAGCCACCCTGCGGTTCGGTCAGCCCGAAGCAGCCCAGCGCCTCGCCGCGGGCCATCGCCGGCAGCCAGCGCTGCTTCTGCTCCTCCGAGCCGAATGCATGTATGCCATACATCACCAGGCTCGACTGCACCGAGACCAGGCTACGCAGCGCGCTGTCGCCGCGCTCGAGTTCCTGGCAGATCAGGCCGTAGCTGACTGCGTTCAGGCCGGCGCAGCCATAGCCTTGCAGCGTCGCGCCGAACAGGCCGAGTTCGGCCAGCCCCGGCAGCAGTTCGCGCGGGAAGCGGCCCTGCTCGAAGCACTCGGCCATGATCGGCAGCGCCTGCTCGTCGACGAAACGCGCGACGCTGTCCTGTACCAGTTGCTCGTCTTCGCTGAGCAGGCCGCGCACATCGAGGAAGTCAGTAGGTTCCGGCATTGCTTGCAATTTACTGGCTGGGTCAGCATTGAACTGTGCCAGAAGCCGGACGGGCCCGGTAGCCGCGATCTGCAGCGGCTAGAATGCCGCAGCATGAAAAGAACGCCACCACCCCGCCAGGACGAGCCGCGGCCGGCCGAGATCAGCCTGTCGCGGGATCGGCGCTGCCTGACCCTGCGCTACGGTGACGGTCGGGAGCATGCGCTGAGCGCCGAGTTCCTGCGCGTGCATTCGCCATCGGCCGAGGTCCGTGGTCACGGCGGTGGCGGGACCTTACCGCTGAATAAGCAGGATGTACTGATCAACGATATCGAGCCGGTCGGCAACTACGCGGTCCGGCTTGTGTTCGACGACGGCCACAACTCGGGCCTTTATACCTGGGCCTGGCTGGACGAGATCGGGCGCGATCGCGAGCGGCTATCGGCCGAGTACCTGGCGCAATGCGCGGCACTGCGGGGAGATTAGTCAACTGACCTGCCCCCCCAGAACGACTCCGCCTGGTGAGAGAGACTTTCACTGGAATCGAGGAGTACGACCATGGGGAGAAAGCACTTCA
>CBFCXA010000215.1:0-4707 GCA_965601985.1 uncultured Chromatiales bacterium
AACACAGAAACAGCGCCACGCCGCCGAGCTGCTCGACGGTCACGAACTTCTTGGTCCACTGTGCCTCGAGCACCACGTCGCGCTTGACCTGCTCTTCGGTCATGCCACGCGCTTCGGCGGTTTCCGGAATCTGCTTCTCCACCAGCGGCGTGAGCACGTAGCCCGGGCAGATCGCGTTCACCGTGATGCCGTCTTCCGCGGCCTCCAGCGCGATGGTCTTGGTAAAGCCGACCACACCGTGTTTGGCGGTCACGTAGGCCGATTTGTACGGCGACGCGACCAGGCCGTGCGTCGACGCGATATTGATGATCCGCCCCCAGCCGCGCCGCTTCATGCCCGGCAGCGCGGCGCGCGTGGTGTGAAAAGCCGACGACATGTTGATCGCGATGATCAGGTCCCAGCGTTCCGGCGGGAAGCTCTCGACCGGCTCGACGGTCTGGATGCCCGCGTTGTTCACCACGATGTCCAGCGAGCCGAAGCGCTCTTCGATGCGGGCGACCATCGCGGTGATCTCTTCCGGTTTCGACATGTCGGCGCCGTCGTAGACGACCCGGGCCGGTGACATCTCGTCCAGGCGCGACCTGACCCGCTCGATCTCGTCCTGGTCGCCGAAGCCATTCAGCACCACGTTGGCGCCCTGCTCGGCCAGCGAGGTGGCAAGCCCCAAGCCTATGCCGGAGGTCGAGCCGGTGACGACGGCGGTCTTGCCACTCAGATCGGGGGTCAGGTTCATGAATTCGCATCCGCACCGGGGAATGGCCAATGCTCAGGCAGGTTTGATGGGATAAAATTCGAGTCTAACTTAATGTACGGTACCGAGCGAAAACGGTATCTATGGACGGATGCTTCGTCTGGGTGCTCGGGCACGACCGTGACGCTGCAGGCCTGAGAAGGAAAAAGGGAATGGACTTTAGAAATTTCCGGGAAGGTTCGCGCGCCTCGAATCTCTCGATAGCGGTCTTGCTGCTGACCGGTCTCGCAGCGATCCCGTCTGTGTCGCCGGCTCAATCTTCCGCACCCGTGCTCACTGGCGTACCCGCGCCGACGGTTTTAGTCGACCACTTGTATGCTTTTTCGCCAACAGTGAGCAATCCTGGCTTCTCCGCTTTGACTTATCTGGCGGTCAACAAGCCGCAATGGCTGGAACTGGAAACCTACCAAGGGATTCCCTATCTCTACGGAAACCCTGGCGCCTCCGATGTGGGCCAATATGACGATATATCTCTGGTTGGCTATAACGATAATGGCTCGGCCGCAGTGGGCCCTTTCAGCATCGAGGTTTTCCCGGCCGATCGTCCGTGGGCCCGCCTGACCTGGGAGCCGCCCAGGCTGAACACGGATGGTTCCGCGCTGACTGATCTTGCCGGTTACCGGATTTACCACTTCCTGCCGGACTCGTTTTCGTTTGCAGTGACTGAATTGATGGATCCCGATGCGACTGAGTATCTGGTTGGCAATCTCGCATCAGGTACGAACTACTTCTGCATGACCGCGATAGACTCGGCCGGACAGGAGAGTCCCTATTCGGCGATCGTGAGCACTACAGTCAGCAACTGATCATGTATCTACCCGAGGGGCCCGACCGACCCGATACCAGCGAACTCGATGCGTTCTGGCGCGCAGCGTGCGAGAACCACCCCGAGCTTGCGCAGGGCCCCGGCTACCAGGTCCGCTGGATCGGCCTGGACGACGCAAGCACCGAGCAGGTCATCGAGCTGATCGAGACCGGCGACAACAACCTGGACATGGCCTCGGGCCCGATCCACTGCACGGAGTGTCTCGAGAACTCGCAGAACTTCCACAATTGACCCGTCGAAAGCTGCTACAGGCTCGCTAGGATATGTTTCCGGACCTGTTGAAGAATCTCGAGCGGCTCCAGCCCCGGTCTCTCAAGCACCTGGCTGGCCAGCTAAGCGCCCTGGTCGAAGGCCGGCTGTGGCTGAAGGTGCTGATCGGCATGATGGCCGGCCTGATAACCGGCATCCTCATCGGCCCGTCGGTCGGCTGGGTGGAACCCGAGGTCGGGGTGATGGTCGGCGGCTGGCTGGCGCTGCCCGGTCAGTTGTTCATCGCGGCCATCCAGATGATCGTGGTGCCGCTGGTCGTAGCGTCCATCATCCTGGGTGTGGCCGCCGGCGAGAACGCGGAGCAGGTCAGGCGGCTGGGCGCTGCCGTGACCGCTTACTTCATCGCGACCACTGCGGTGGCCGCAGCCATCGGACTGTGGATTGCGAGCCTGCTCCGCCCGGGCGTCTCGCTGGCGGAAAAGCTGCCGGCGATGCCGCAGGCCGCGGTGCAACCACAGACGCTCTCGCCGCCCTCCATCGCCGAGCTGCCGCAGACCCTGGTCGGACTGCTGCCGGGCAATCCGCTGGGATCGATGGTCGAGGGCGAGATGCTCCAGGTGGTGATCTTCTCGATCATCGTCGGTGTCGCGCTGGTCACGATGCCGCCGGTGCAGTCGAGGGCGCTGCTCGAACTGCTGGCTTCCCTGCAGCAGGTCTGCATGACCGTGGTGCGCTGGGCCATGTTGGCTGCACCTGTCGCCGTGTTCGGACTGATGGCGCGGCTGACCAGCCAGCTCGGATTCAACGCTCTTCTCGGCATGGCGCAATATGTGGGTACAGTGCTGCTGGGACTGGCGTTGCTGCTGGTAGTCTACGCCGTCATCATCGCGCTGGTCGCGCGAAGCAGTCCCGCACGATTTGCCGCATCCGCGCGGGAACTGCTGCTGCTTGCCTTCTCGACCTCCAGCTCGGCGGCTGTGATGCCCCTGTCGATCAAGACGGCGGAAGAGAAGCTCGGCATCCGACCGTCGGTGGCCGAGTTCGTCATCCCGCTAGGCGCGACTATCAACATGAACGGCACCGCGCTTTACCAGGGTGTCGCGACGGTATTCCTGGCGCAGGTCTACGGTATCGACATCGGCATGAGCGGCATGGTGCTGGTGGTCGCTCTGGCCGTGGGCGCATCCGTGGGTTCGCCGGCAACACCCGGAGTCGGCATCGTCATCCTGGCAACCGTGCTGGCAACCGTCGGCATTCCCCCGGAAGGCATCGCGCTGATTCTCGGGGTCGACCGCATCCTCGACATGAGCCGGACAGCGGTCAACGTCGCCGGTGATCTCGTCGCCTGCCAGGTCATGGGTCGCTTCGTCAGCGGCGAGGAGCCGGCCGCGGAACCGGAAATCGTTTAGCTCCAGCGCTTCGTATCCTTTGCGGGAATCAATGACCGATGTGCTTCCGTTGCTGCGGGGCCCGCGCAGGTCACCGTTCTGGGCGGTGATTTTAACGACCTCGCCCCCCGGCCTGGTTCCGTCGCGAGTCGACAGGTAAACATTCGCGATCGAGAGTAGCCACGTTCCCTACACGATGGCCCATACTGCCCTTCGATCGACTTCATGTCTGGCCACTGGAACGCCTGGTACGACTCACATCCGTGCGCAACGAGCTGACCCGGATCGCCTCGGACCATCTGCCGGTTGTCGCAGAAGTCTCCGCGGGCAGTGACGAGAGGAGCGCGGCATGAACGACAGCGCCGATTTTCTGCAAGCGCGCTGCTGGCGCGCCGGCCGAACTGCGCGAGTTCCTCACGGAGCTGGTGAAACGATCGGACACGCTGTCGATCCGGCTGCTGCTCTGGGATTACTCAATATTGTATGCAGCTGAGCGGGAAGTCCTGCCGGCGGTCTCGCTCGGCTGGCGCACTCCGGCGAGGATAGAGTTCTGCCTGGACGATGACCTCCCAGTTGGAGCCAGCCACCACGAGAAGCTGGTCATTGTCGACGACGGCCTGGCGGAGAAACTAGAGAAACTGGCCGGCGACCGGCACCGGCTGTCGCGCATCGAGAGGCCTAGAGAACTCGACGACGAGTTCGCCCGTTCGGTCGCGGAGGTTGCGGACCCGGAGGCACCGTTCGAGATCGAGCAGGCGCTCGGAGACGGCTTCGGTGGGCGCACGCAGTCTTTGCTGAAGCGCCGCCTGGCCGGCGTGGATTGGCGTGGCGCTGCTGTTACAGAAACTCGCCAACAGGTTTCGCGACGCTGACGGCTGAAAATCTCGGCATCTGCCCCGCTGCAGGCGATTCATCAGCCGCTTTCGCTGACCGTTTCATTGGCGCGGAACAGCCGCCGGTTGCAGCCGCGCCAGCTGCAGCACCGACACCGTAAGCGCCGGCAGCATGGTCAGCGCGACGATCGCCGAGCCGAGAATCCCGAACAGCACGATCGCGCCGAGGCCCCGGTAGAGCTCGGTGCCCGCACCCGGCAAAAATACCAGCGGCGACAGCCCGCAGATGGTCGTCAGCGTCGACATTGCAATAGGCCGCAGGCGCGCGCTGACTGCCTCTTTGACGGCCGCGTGCACCGACTCGCAGCCGTTACGCAGGTTCGCGAGGGCGCGGTCGACGATGAGACTCGGGTTATGGACCACGGTACCCATCAGGACCAGGAAACCGAGCATCGAGATCATGTCGAAAGGCTGGCTGAGCGAGCCCAGGCCGAGCGCCTGCAGCAGGCTGCCCGTGGCATTCAGCAGCGCAAGCCCGACGATCCCGCCGGCGATGCCGAGCGGGATCGTGGTCAGTATCAGCAGCGGGTATCCCCAGTGCCGGAAAATCGCCACCAGCAGCAGGTACACGATCACCACGGCGACCAGGTAATTGTCGGTCAGCGCCGCCTGCGTCGCCTCCAACTGATCACTGGCCCC
>CBFCXA010000216.1:0-4701 GCA_965601985.1 uncultured Chromatiales bacterium
CGAGTCGTTGTGCCAGGTAGGCCAGCTGCGGCTCGCGCAACTCCGGGTCGCGATGCAGGGCCAGCGAGAGCGTCAGCAGCAGGGCGCCCGTGTCGCTATGCGCCGCCGTAAACAAGGCCGGCGGAATACTCCGATGCAGACCGTGCGCGGCCGCGACCTGGCTCGCATCCGGGTTACCCGCCTGTTCCGGCACCGCCTGCGGGTCGATGGCAAATTGCTGATCGCCGCTGGCCTGCGCCGCGGCCATGCCGGCAGCGGACGGGCCGGTCTCGAGCGGTGGTGATGGTGGCGGCATCAATTTACCGTCGAAGTCGGGATCGAGCCGCAGGATGCGCCGGTCCAGCGGCGGATGCGTCGCGAACCAGCCGCGCAGTGGAGCCCCGGTGGCGAACAGCATGTGATTCACTTCTTCGCTGTCGGCGCGCGTGAACCAGGATTGTTCTTTCAGGCCGCCGATCTTTTTCAGCGCGCCGGCGATGCCCTGCGGCTGCCGCGTGAATTGCACGGCCGAGGCATCGGCCAGGTATTCACGCTGACGTGACACGCCGGCCTTGATCATGCGCGCGGCCGTCACGCCGACCCAGCCGACTATCACCAGACCGGCGGCGACCAGCACCACGGGCAGCGCACCGCTCGATTTGCGCGAGCTGCCGAACGACCGCTGCAGGCGCAGGTTGCGCAGCAGGGTCCGACCGAGCAGACCGACGATAGTGATACCGAACAGCGGCCCGAGCATGCGTACATTGAGCCGCATGTCGCCGTTCAGGATATGGCTGAATTCGTGGCCGATCACGCCCTGCAACTCTTCGCGGTCGAGCTGCTCCAAGGCGCCGCGGGTCACGGCAACGACCGCGTCTTCCGGCAGGTAGCCTGCGGCGAAGGCGTTGATGCCGCCTTCCTGCTCGAGCACGTAGATTTCCGGCACCGGCACACCCGAAGCGATGGCCATTTCCTCGACCACGTTGCGCAGTCGGCGGCGCAGCGGATCGCCGGTGTCCGGGGGCAGCGGGTTGGCGCCGAGTTCCCGCGCGATCCTGGCACCGCCGCCGCGCAGACTCACGATGCGGTACAGGCTTGCCAGCGCAATGAAGCCGATGGTGATGCCGGCCACCCCGGTAAGTGTCTGCCAGCGACTCTGCAGCCAGGCGGCATCCGGTTCGATCGGCGAGACTTCCGCCCACAGCCAGACACCGGCGAAGATCGCGGTCACTGCGGCGGCAACGGCCAGTGTTGCCAGCAGGTAAAAGAACACCAGCAGCCGGGTTCGACGCAGTGACGCCTGCTGGGCGGCGAAGAAGTCCATCGCCCGGGTTTAGAAGCTGACCGTCGGCGCCTCGCGCTTCGCCTCGTCGTCGATTTCCAGGAACTCGCCCGCGGTGAAGCTGAACGCGTTGGCAACCAGGTTGCTCGGGAAGCTCTCGACGGTGTTGTTGTAGTTCAGCACCGCATCGTTGAAAGCCTGCCGGGAGAACGCCACTTTATTTTCGGTGCTCGCCAGTTCCTCCTGGAACTGCATCATGTTCTGGCTGGCCTTCAGGTCCGGATAGGCTTCGGCGAGTGCGAACAGCCTGCCCAGGGTGCCGGTCAGGGTCGTTTCCGCTGCGGCCAGTGCCTTGATCGCTTCGGCGTTGGAAGGGTCTGCCGAGGCCGCTTTCAGACCGCTGACCGCGGCGTTGCGTGCTTCGACTACGGCCTCGAGCGTTTCACGCTCGTGTTTCATGTACCCCTTGACCGCCTCGACGAGGTTCGGGATCAGGTCGTGCCGGCGCGTCAGCTGCACGTCGATCTGCGCGAACGCGTTCTTCACGCGATTTCGCAGCGATACCAGCTTGTTATAGATGCCTATCGCGTAGGCGACGACCAGCGCGATGATGATCAGCAGAACGGTACCCGTACCCATGTGGATTCCCTGTCTTGCGTGTCAGAATGCGGCCATGAGCATAACCGATTCCCTTCGCCGCGCCTTGGCTGCAGTGCTCGCCGCGCTGGCGTTTGCGGCACCGGCCGGTGCTGAGTGGCACAGCGCGGAGGCCGACAAGATGGGCACGCGCATGGAGGTCCGCTTGTGGCACGAGGACCCGGCGAGGGCGCGCGAGCTGCTGGATGCCGCGATGGCCGAATTCGACCGCATCGAGGCGGTGATGAGCACCTACCGGGAGTCTTCTGAAATCTCGCTGGTCAACCGCGAGGCCGCGACGCGACCGGTTTCGGTCTCCGCGGAATTATTCGGACTGGTGAACCGGGCCGTCCAGCTGGGCGAGCAGACTGGTGGCGCCTTCGATATAACCTATGACAGCGTCGGCCAGCTCTACGACTTCCGTGATCGCCAGCGTCCCGATCAGGCGCAGATCGAACAGGGCCTCGCGGCCATCGACTACCGCTTCGTGCAGCTGGCGCCGAACGGCAGCAGTATCGCCTTCGCGCGCGAGGGCGTGCGCATCAATCTCGGCGGCATTGCCAAGGGTTACGCGGTCGAGCAGGTAATAGCCGGGCTCAGGCAGGCCGGCGTACAAAGCGCGCTGGCCACGGCCGGTGGGGACACGCGCCTGCTCGGCGATCGCTGGGGCAAACCCTGGCTGGTCGGTATACGCAACCCGGACGACAAAGAAGGTCTCGTGACCCGGCTGGCGCTTGTGGACGAGGCGATTTCAACCTCTGGCGACTATGAGCGGTTTTTCGACGAGGGCGGCGTGCGTTACCACCATATTCTGCAGCCCGATACCGGCAACCCGGCCCGCGAACTGCGCAGTGTCACCGTCATCGGACCCGATGCCACGCTCACGGACGGGCTGGCGACCAGCATCTTCGTGCTCGGCACCGACGCCGGGCTCGATCTGATCGAGAGCCTGCCGGACTACGAAGCCCTGCTCATTCCAGGTAGCGGGTCGCTGCGGTTTTCGTCCGGCCTCGACCCCCGCTGAAATCTACTGCCTCACATCCCGTATCGGCCTTAACTTAAGCGTAGGCGATTCGTGACCACGGTCACAGGATTGCCGGGGGCGCCCTGAGACCATTGTGCTCGAGGATCTGAGCCTCGCGTATGGGCGCGTGGCTCCTCTGGTCAATCAGGGCAAACCCGTCGAAAGGCGGGGTCGCAAAGCCACCGGTCTAACGGCATCTCGAGCGTGCCCAGGACAGCGGGGCTGCCAAACTGCGCGCGCTGCGCAGTCGGCCTGCGTGTTCTTGCCTTAAAGCGACCGGAACGCTGATAGGGGCAGAGCATGGCGACAACAACCCGGCACAAGTGTTCCAGCAGCGGCGCGTTGTCACTGCTGTTGACGGCCATCCTGATGCTCGCGGTGGTGTACTCGGCCGACGCTGCGCGGATCAAGAGCGGCGAACCCGCCCGGGATTTCGCGCTCAAGTCGATCGAGGGTGAGAACCTGCGTCTCAGCGAGTATCGCGGGCACGTCGTGCTGCTCAGCATCTTTGCCGACTGGTGCGGCCGCTGTAAACAGCAGTTGCCGGAACTGATCGCGCTGGACCGCAGCTACCGGGACGACGGTCTGCAGGTTCTCGGCGTCGGTCTCGACCGGGAACGTGATCACCTGCTCAGCGCCGATCGCGCGAGCGACTTCCCCATTTTGCATGACGGCGACAAGCGCATCGCCCGCCTGTACGACACCGGCAAGTTGCCAATGACCCTGCTGATCGATCGCCATGGAGAGGTGCGCTATGTGCACCAGGGATTCAGCCGCGCCGATGTCGAGCAATACGTCACCCAGCTGGAGGCCCTGCTGGCCGAATGAAGCCCGACGATTAACGGGAGCCCGAGATCATGAAGTTCACGCAAGCCGTTCTGCCCGCCCTTGCCGTCACCTTGCTGACCGGCCCGCCGGGCGTGCATGCCGAGAGCAGCAATACCGTGCTCGACGAGGAAGTGCAGGACCTCAAGTCCGAGGTGCTGGATCTGAACCGCGAGCTGTACCTGCTCGAGGAGGAACTGCTGTTCCCGGCCAACACTCAGGTTGCCGTATTCCTGTCCATGGACGTTGGTGAGTTCTTCGCGCTCGACTCCGTGAAGCTCAGCGTCGATGGCAAGGAAGTCAGTAACTATCTGTATACGCAACGCGAGGTGGAGGCCCTGCATCGCGGCGGCGTGCACCGTCTGTTCATGGGGAACTTCAAGACCGGCGAGCACGAGCTGGTCGCGATCTTTACCGGGCTCGGGCCACAGGGGCGAGAGTACCGGCGCGGCGCGACCGTCAACCTCGATAAGGAAGTCGGCGCAAAGTTCGTCGAGCTGCAGATCACCGATCGTGAGATCAAGCAGCAGCCAGAGTTCCACGTCCGGGAGTGGGAGTAGGGGATGCGACCGGGCGCGGGTAACCGCCGGGCACTGGGCGCAGTGGTACTGGCTGCGAGCCTGTGCTTCGGGCCGGTCGCGGGCGTGGCTCGCGACAAGCCCGGTATGCTGGTGCAGGACCCGCACTACGGTGAGGTGCTGTTCCATTTCTACCAGCAGCACGACTTCACCGCGCTGACCCACCTGCTCGCGTCGCGATCGACCGGGCGCCTGGAAGGTCACAAGGCCGAGGCCGAGCTGCTGCTCGGCGGCCTGTATCTCGGCTACGGGCAGCACCGTGAGGCCGGCCGTATATTCGAGTTGCTGCTCGACTCGCATCCTGAGCCGGATGTGCGCGACCGGGCCTGGTTCTATCTTGGCAAGGTGCGTTTCCAGCGCGGGCTCTACCCCCAGGC
>CBFCXA010000217.1:0-4680 GCA_965601985.1 uncultured Chromatiales bacterium
CATTACCGGCTGATCGGCGATGGGCGTTGCTGGCCGTGGTGGTAAGCCTGGGAGCCTGCGGCGGGGTGGCTGAGCTCGAACGGCCGGCCTACCCCCAGGCCCCGCGGGGTGACCAGGTCGACGATTATCACGGTACCCGGGTTGCCGATCCGTATCGCTGGCTGGAGCAGTTGGACTCGACCCGGACGCGAGACTGGGTCGATGCGCAGAACGCGGTCAGTGAGGCCTACCTCGTCGACCTGCCTGCCCGCGCGTCTTTCGCCGAGCGCATGGCAACGCTGATTGACTACGAGCGGGTTGGTCTGCCCGACGAGCAGGGCGGCGTCCACGTATTCGACTACAACGACGGCCGCATGGAACAGGAGGTCGTGCGCGTCAGCAGCGACCCGACTTACCTCGGACGCGTGGTACTCGACCCGAACGCCATGGCCGACGACGGATCGATCAGTATCGGCGACTACGAATTGAGCCCCGACGGTCGCTACCTCGCCTACAGCCTGTCGTTCGGCGGCAGCGACTGGGATTCCTGGCGGGTAATGGACCTGCGCAACGATCGGGACCTGGCCGACCGGATCGACGGTACGAAATTCACCGGCGTCGCCTGGTTACCCGACGGCAGCGGCTTCTACTACAGCCGGTACCCGCAGGTCGACGATGACTTTGACGACAGCCAGCAGGTCGAGGTTCACGTGCATCGTCTCGGCCAGGATCAGTCTCGAGACCAGCTGGTCTATGCCGTCGACGATCATCCGACGCGCAATCCCTATGCCGACGTCACGGAGGATGGCCGGCTGCTGATCATCGACCTGTTCGACGGCTACGAAACCAACGGCGTTTACGTGCAGCGACTGGATGAGCAGGGGCTGCCGACCGGCGACGTGCAGCGGCTGCTCGACGACTGGGACGCGCGTTACGATTTTCTCGGCAACGTCGACGATACGCTGTACTTCCAGACGACCCGCGATGCGCCGCGCGGGCGCATCCTGGCGGTAGATCTCGCCGGCGACTGGCAGGAGATCGTGCCCGAGTCGGTCGAGCCGATTGAGTCCGCGGCACTGCTCGGCGGCATGCTGCTGGTCGAGTACCTGGCTGACGCGCACTCGAGGCTGCGCCGGTTCGAGCTCGACGGGACGGCGATGCCCGACGTCGAGCTGCCCGGGCTGGGCACGCTTGCCGAACTCGGTGGCGAGGCCGACGAACCTCAGGCCTACCTGACCTATACCGACTTCACCACGCCGGCAACGAACTATCGGCTGGACGTCGCCAGTGGCCGCCTCGAGCTGCTGTTTGCGCCCGACAGCGGTATCGACCCGGCCGACTACCGGACCGAGCAGGTGTTCTTCAACAGCCGCGACGGCACGCGTGTGCCGATGTACATCGTGTCACGGCGCGATCTGCCGACGGACCAGCCGCATCCGCTGGTGCTTTACGGCTATGGCGGCTTCAACGTGTCCCTGCTGCCGGGTTATTCCACTGCGCGCATGGCCTGGCTCGAAGCCGGCGGCGTTTACGCGGTCGCAAACCTGCGCGGCGGTGGAGAGTATGGCGAGGCCTGGCATCGGGCCGGCACGCGACTGAATAAACAGAATGTATTCGACGATTTCATCGCAGCGGCGGAGTGGCTGATCGACGAGCGCCGCACGACGCCCGAACAGCTGGCGATCTGGGGTGGCAGTAATGGCGGCTTGCTGGTCGGCGCGGTTGCCGAGCAGCGGCCGGAGCTATTCGCTGCCGCGATACCAGCGGTCGGCGTGCTCGACATGCTGCGCTATCAGCTGGCCAGCGCCAACGCGCGCCAGTGGTCCAGTGACTATGGCTTGAGCGAGGATCCGCAGGAATTCGCCGCGTTGTTTGCCTATTCACCCTACCACCGCGTGGCGCCGGGCAACTGCTATCCGGCAACGCTGGTGATGGCCGATGCCAACGACGACCGGGTCGTGCCCTGGCACAGCTACAAATATGCGGCCGCGCTGCAATACGCGCAGTCCTGCGACCGGCCGGCGCTGATCCGCATCGAAACCAATACCGGCCATGGGGCGGGCGCGTCGACGTCAAAGATCATCGATGAGTACGCCGACCAGTGGGCGTTCGTTGCCGCAATGACCGGGCTCGAGCCCGAATAACTGCACGAGCTACCAGGCCATTTCGCTGCCGTCGAAGTTGATGAATCGCCCGGAATCTTCCGGGCCGAGCCGGTCGATCCAGATCGCCATGGCAGCGGCAGATTGCGCCGGGCGCATCAGGTCGAGTTCACCGCTTTCGATCAGCGGAATCAGCGGTTTGAATACATCGGGCACCGGATCGCCGGGTTTCAGATCGAGCACGCCCTTGGTGTCGACAATCCCGGGATTGATGATCGTGACGATGATGTCGCGCGGCGCGAGATCCTGGGCCATGCGATGCGCGGCGAGATGCAGGCCGGCCTTGCTGCTGCGATAGGCCAGCAGCTGTTCGCCGGGTGCGAGCAGCGCATGCGTACCGGCGGCGCTGCCCAGAATGATGATCTTCTTCTGCGAGCCGGCCAGCACATTGTCGAGGAAGGCCTCGCTCACGCGCAGCGGGCCGAGCAGGTTCACATTGACGATTGTGCTGAACAGCTCGTAATCGAGGCCTCCGAAACGCTGCGCGTCGATGTCGCCGAGCGCGGCCGCGTTGTTGATCAGCAGGTCTATCGGCTGGTCCTTGTAGCGTTCGGCCAGCGCAGCGATTTCGTCGGCGCTGGTGACGTCGAGTTCCTCGACCGAGAACAAAGGATTGGCGGCGGCCAGCTCGTTCAGTTCCGTGGCCCGGTCCGGAGTCCGGCAGGTAGCGATGACGCGCCAGCCACGGTCGGCGTATTCGCCGGCGAAGGCGAGGCCAATACCGCGGTTCGAGCCGGTGATCAGTACCGTGCCCGGCGGCTCGGCCGCGTGGCTGCCGGCCCACGCCGTGGGGTCGACCAGAGCCGTCAGCAGGAGCAGGGTCGCCAGCAGGGTTTGTTTGTTCATGATTCGGGCCTCATGGGTTTGCGGCAGTTTAGCGCGGCGCGGATTTCAGCGGACCAGCGACATCAGCAGCAGCACGAACAGCACTACACCGCCGATCGCCAGCAGTGCCGCCGGCCAGTCGCCGCGTTCGGCTTTCGGGCTGTTGGCGCTCCACCATTTGAATGCCGGGTAGAGCGCGACAATGAACATGATCAACAGGCCCGCCTGGGCGATGCGCATCCAGTCAAAGTCCATGGTCGCCTCCAAAAAAAAGCCCCGGCAGGTGGCCGGGGCAATGTTGGTCTAAACCTGCGTCTTCTGCTAGTCGTCGCCGGCAATGCCGAGCAGCGCGAGCAGGTTGATGAACAGGTTGAAGATGCTCAGATAGATCCCGTAGGTCGCCATGATGTAGTTCGTCTGGCCACCGTTGTTGATGCGACTGGTGTCGAACAGGATGAAACCGCTCATCAGCAGGATGATGGCCGACGAAGTCGCCAGCGACAGCGCCGGCATCTGGAAAAACAGGTTACCCAGCGCCGCAACCAGCACCACCATGAAACCGGCGAACAGGAATCCGCCCATAAAGCTGAAGTCACGCTTGCTGCTGAGCGCATAGGCCGACAGTCCGAGGAAAATCATGCCGGTGCCGCCCATCGCGGTGGCGACGATTTCCGGGCCTTTCGGCAGCGACAGGTAGGCGCCGAGCAGGGGCCCGAGGCCCAGCCCTAGCATGCCGGTGATTGCGAAGATAACGCCGATGCCGGCCGCCGAGTTGGCCGTACGCGGCAGCACGAAGATGCCCATCACCATCGCCACGCCGACCGAGATCAGGTAGGTCATCGGCGGCAGTGCGAGCGCCATGGAAATTCCTGCGGTGACAGCGCTAAAGAACAGGGTCGCAGCCAGTAGCAGGTAGGTGTTCTTCAGAACCTTATTGGTCGAGAGCGCGGATTCCTGGATCGCCGCGCGGCGAGCCGCCTCGACGCTGCCGCCGCGCACATAATCTCGGTCTGATAAGGCCATGTATTTCCTCCAATTAGGACTAATTTCGTACCTGATTAGAGTCTAGCACAGCGCCGGGGTTCCCGACTGTGGCTCGTGGCGGAGATCGCGAAAGGATAAACTTGGCGCACAACAGATGAGCAGGGATAGCTGGGGGCAGAATTTACCGGTGCAAGTCTAGAACAGGCTGAGATATGCGCCCTAAGCTATTGATTAAAATATAGATGGAGAGGTGGCTGAGTGGTCGAAAGCGGCGGTCTTGAAAACCGTTGGGCGGTAACCCCGTCCCGGGGGTTCGAATCCCTCCCTCTCCGCCACCCAGTCAGGCCTTTGAGTAGTCTCCGATCAGAGACTGTCGAAGGCCTTTTTCTTTCCGGGGTTTGCGGGACCTTTTCGCGGCCCTTTCCGGACCGCACTGGTGCCCTGCGAGCGCAATCGGGCCCAAGATCGGCCAGAGTCTCTGCGAGCGGATTCGGCGGTCCGGAGTCAGTCTGCTGGGAAGCCGAGAGCTTTGCGCTGGCTGCGCCAGTCGATCGGCAAGTCTTTAATACGAACCAGTTTGTTGGCGGTCAGCTCAGGCGGCTGGCGCCCCTCGACGATGGCCTCAATGATGTCCGGGGCCAGGTAGGCCATGCGAAGGACGCGTGTGAAATAGGATGCGTTCACGCCGTTCGAGGCGGCTAGGTCGGATATTGCCGCAGGTGGTCCCGTC
>CBFCXA010000218.1:0-4678 GCA_965601985.1 uncultured Chromatiales bacterium
GTGGATAGATGAGATTCGACGGCGTGATCAGCTGGATGCCGAAGGAAAAATTCGTTGGATCCCAGGGGAAGAGGTCTTTCGCGACCTTCACAAGCTTGTTGACGAGTGAATTTTCGCCTCAGCGAAACGGCAGCCGACGAACTCCATTATGCAGTGCGGTATTACTCCTCCGGGGACCGCAATCTTGGTGCGCGCTTTGTTGATGAGGTCTACCGAACAATATCGCTTTTGCTGAACCACCCGTATCTCGGTCACCGCCTTCTCGACGATTACCGGCGGGTGCTGCTCAAGGGCTTTCCATACTCAGTGGTCTACAGGATCGACCTGCGGCAGCAGTTGATCGATGTCATGGCGATTTCGAGCCAACGCCGGGATCCGGACGCGGGGCGCTACCGTCTCGAAGAGCTGCCAGCGCTCTACGTCGCGTCCGATCTGGTGGCCTGACGGCACCCGTTCAGCCTCGGTTCACCTAAGCCTGCCTATCCTGCACGCGTCGAAAACGACAAGACGCGATGGACAGGAGATCGCCATGAAGAACTGGAAACCGATTGCCGCACTGGCCACCACGGCCGCGGTCGCCCTGGTAGCACAGCCGGCCACCGCCGGCGGGCACTACCGCCGTGCCGACGACGGATTTTTCATCAATGCGACGGTGACCGACGTCGACCCGATTGTGCGTTACGTCAACGTGCAGACGCCCCAGGAAGTGTGCTGGAACGAGAACGTGCGTGAGCCGACTCGCCGTCAGCGCAATGCCGCGCCGACCGTAATCGGCGGCATCATCGGCGGCGTGCTCGGCAGCCAGGTCACGCGGCATCGCGGGCGCAGCTCGCGCAACGCGGCCACCGCGGCCGGTGCACTGGTGGGCGCGCTGGTCGGTAACGACTACGGGCGCCGTACCTCACAGCCTGCGCGCACTTATGTCACGACGCAGCGCATTTGCGAGGTGAACTACGTCACCCATACCGAGGAGCGCATCGACGGCTACCGCGTGACCTACAAGTACCGCGGCCGGCACTTCGTCACACAAACGGCGACGCACCCCGGTTCCACGATCCGTGTGCATGTGCAGGTAGAGCCGGTTGCCTATAATGGCCGCCGAGGTCGCCGCCACGGGTAAATCCCTTTTCAGCTGATGTTCCGCGAGAGACACCGCTACGCCAACGCGATCGCGGCAGCCTGCCTGGCGCTGGTCGTGTCTCTCGCTGCCGTCGCGCCGGCGCAGGCCGGCGGGCACAATGGCAGCGGCACAGGCAACGACTTCGTTGCACCGATTTCGGCCGACCGCGCCGCGTCCATCGCGGCCAGTGCCACCGGCGGTCGCGTGCTCAAGGTCGAGCGCAAGGGCAGCGTATATAAGGTACGCGTGCTGCTCGATGGTCAACGGGTACGTAACGTCAGCGTTGATGCAAGAACGGGGCAGCTGCGCTGACAGCACCCCGTCGCGGAGACTGGCCATGCGTGTGCTGGTGATCGAAGACGAACAAGCGCTGCGCGAGCAGCTTACCGCCTCGCTTCGCGAGGCCGGTTACGCGGTGGACGCGACCGGCAGCGGCGAGGAAGGCGAGTTCATGGGCAATGAGTACCCGGTGGACATCGCGGTACTCGATCTCGGCCTGCCGGACGTCGATGGCCTGGATATCCTCGGCCGCTGGCGCGAGGAGGGCCGCACTTTCCCGGTACTGATTCTCACGGCGCGCGGCGCCTGGACGGAAAAAGTTGAGGGCCTGGAAACCGGCGCGGACGACTACCTGACCAAGCCGTTCCATATCGAAGAGGTGCTGGCGCGGCTGCGCGCGCTGGTGCGTCGCACTAATGGCTACGCGAGCACGGTGTTGCAGAATGGATCGATCCAGCTGGACACCAGCGCGCAGCAGGTGCGCGTCGGCCAACGTGACGTCGAACTCACTGCCTACGAGTACCGCCTGCTCGAGTACCTGATGCTGCACGCGGGCGAGGTCATTTCCAAGACCGTGCTCACCGAGCACCTGTACGAAGAAGACGCCGACCGCGACAGCAACGTGCTGGAAGTGCTGGTCGGCCGGCTGCGCAAGAAGCTCGACCCGGATCGCAGCGTCGCGCCGATCGAAACCCTGCGCGGGCGCGGTTACCGGCTGCGCGTGGCGGAGGCCTGACGGGCTGGCCGCGCTCGGTTCACGCAAGGCGGGCGGCGCGCCATGAGTTCGGCCGTCGGTAAAACACGCGGCTGGTCACTGCGCCGGCGCGTACTGTTCTCCGGCGGTGTGGTCGTTGCGCTGTTCGTCGTACTCACCGCGATCGCTGCCGAGCGCGCCTTCCGCGACAGCCTGGAGCAACTCGGTCGAGACCGGCTGCTGGCGCGCGTCTACTTACTGATGAGCTCCGTGAGCATCGATGCCGCCGGCGATGTGTCTATGCCGGTGACCCTGCCAGAGCCGCGGCTGGCGGTACCCGGTTCCGGGTCCTACGCATCTATCTCATCGGTCGACGGCAAGGCGCTGTGGAGCTCCGATTCCAGCGTTGGCCTCGAAATACCCTACGCGGCCAGCGGCAACCCGGGCCGCGCCCAGCTGCAGGAAGCTGCACCCGGCGCAGGCGGCCGATTGCAAACCTTGTCCTACCCGGTGTACTGGGAGCTGGACAGCGGCGACGAGCGCATTTTCATTTTCCAGGTCGCCGAGAGCCGCGGCGTACTCGAGGCGGAAGTCGGCGCGTTCCGCTGGACACTCTGGCGCTGGCTGGGCGGCGGAGCCTTGATGTTGCTGGTGCTGCAGGCCGGTGTGTTGATCTGGAGCCTTCGCCCGGTGCGACGCGTCGCCGAGGAAGTGCGCGACATAGAAGCCGGCACGCGCGACAGCCTCGGCAGCGGTTATCCGCGCGAACTCACCGGGCTGACCGACGGGCTGAATGCCCTGATCGCCGGGCGCGAAGCGCGCCTGCGCCGCTACCGAAACACTTTGTCCGACCTCGCGCACAGTCTGAAAACGCCGCTCGCCGTGCTGCGCGCCACGCAGGAAAACCGGCAGCCGGCCGAGCCGGGAGCGATCGACGAGCAGCTGGAACGCATGCAGCAGAGCATCGACTACCACGTGCAGCGCGCGGCGATGACCGGTCACTCGCCGCTGGCCAAGCCCATCCCGGTCGCAACCGGAGCGCAGCGCGTGATCGACTCGCTGAAAAAGATCTATCACGAGAAAGCGCTGCACTTCGATCTGGAAATCACCGACGATGTCGTGTTTGCCGGCGACCCGGGGGACCTGGCCGAACTGCTTGGCAACCTCGGCGACAACGCCTGCAAGTGGGCACGCAGCCGCGTGCGCATCAGCGCCCGCAACGAGCCCGGCCCCGATGATCGGCCGCGCCTGCACTTAAGCCTGGAGGACGATGGCCCCGGCATCCCGGAAGATCTGCGCGAGGCCGTGCTGAAGCGCGGCGTACGTGCCGACACGCAGCATTCCGGCCAGGGCATCGGCCTGGCCGTGGTGCGCGAAACGGTCGAGGAGATCTATGGTGGCAGCGTGCAGATCAGCGACAGCGAACTCGGCGGTACCCGCGTATCGCTGGCCGCATGATTTAGGACATGCTTCAATTCCTGCGGAATTGCAGCATGTTGCAAAAGGTAGGCGACGGCACTGAAGTATTATTGATTGCATGAATGGAGAGAAGCGTGAAACAGGTATTTAGAGCGGCGGTCGCCGCGATGATGCTCGCCGCTTCTTCGCTCGCCGTGTCCGGTGCGCATACGGATGGCGACCGGCCGGGCCGCGGCGAAGAGCAGCGTCAGGAAGAGGTGCGCGAGCAGCAGCGCGAAGAGCGCGAGATGCGCAAGCAAGCGGAGGAGCGCGAGCGCGCGGCACGTAAGGCTGAAGGAGAAGCCGAGCGCGAAGCCCGCCAGCGCGAGGACGAACAGGCGCGCATCCGTAAGGAAGAGCGGGAACGCGAGGCGCGCAGGTACGAAGAGGAACTGGAGGCCAAGGCAAGGCAGGGCAACAAGGAGCGTGCGCGCAACACGGGCGGCCGCCGTTCAAGATGATGACCGGAGACATGCTCCACTTCCCGTGGCATTGAAGCATGTCCCCAGGTGTTAGATTGCCCGGATGGCAAGGATTGTGAAGCTGATTGCTGCGCTGCTGTCGCTGGCTCTGCTCAGTGCCATGGCGCTGGTCCTTGCCGCTCGCAACGGCTGGCTCACGCCGTCGGATGAGGAACTGCGCCTGCGTTACGCGCTGCCGGCATCGCAGTTCATCGAACTCGATGGCGCGACGATTCACTTCATTGACGAGGGCAGCGGTGTGCCAGTCGTGCTGATGCACGGGTCCTTCGGCAGCCTGCGCGACTGGGATGCCGCGGCACAAGTACTGCGCAGCGACTACCGCGTCATCCGCTATGACCTGCCGCGGCTGGGCCTGTCAGGGCCGACGCCGGTCGGCAACGATGGGCTGGAAGCGGATATCGCCATGATCGGCGCGCTGGCTAACGAACTGCAGCTGGAGCGCTTCGTGCTGATCTCGACATCCAGCAGCGCGGCGTCGGCCATGGCCTGGGCCGCGCAGAACCCCGAACGACTGTATGGGCTGGTGCTGTCGAACTTCGCGATCGCTCCGATTGGCATGGACCTGTCGCACCTGTCGCCGTGGTTCAAGCTGGTGCTGGCGGTCGACCGATGCAGCCAGGGAGGGCCGGGGGACGGCGACCAGGT
>CBFCXA010000219.1:0-4677 GCA_965601985.1 uncultured Chromatiales bacterium
CCAACCGCTGGTTCCCGCCCAAGGTCGTTCGCGTCTGGGAGGGCATGCACGAGTTTGAGAGGCCCGGTCTGGTTCTGGAGTATTTCCTGCGTGACGGCCTGTTCGCGGACCTGGAGACCTGGTCGGTGCGCGGGCTGCCGCGCCCGGCGGACGATAAGTATGCCAACCGTCTGGGCGAAAGCGACCCGGTGTTCGCGGTCTGGGGCGACCGCTTGTGACCTCACCGGGCGGCATCGACACGCTGGCCTGGATGCAGCAGCTGGCCGGGCGCATCGACCAGCTCACCACGCGCGCGCAGATCGAGTCGGCGCTCGATGACGTCGAATACCTGATGGACGCGCTCGATCCGGAACTGCAGGGGCCAGCCTGTCAGCTCGTCGAGGTACTGCGGCAGAAGCTGGAGCAGGGCGGCGAATGAACCCGGATATGGGAGACATCCGCTGCTATGCGGTACGGCGGGTCAACCCCTTCGAAGGCGTGCTGCAGGTCGTCGAAACCGACCATGCCCGCGCCTACAGCCCGAACGGCACGGTCTGGCAGATCCAGGTGCTCACCGAGCGCCCCGACCACACATGGCGCAGTTTCAGCCATGTACCGGCGGTCGAGCAGTACTTCAATTTCGGCCTGTGGGATGGCGAAGGCGGATTGCACAAGATACCCGCCAACCCGGTGCTCGACATCGGCGGCATGACCCGCGCCGCCGAGGCACTGGGCGACCGGCTGCGGCGGCTCACCGCGGAGCTGCCGTTCCCGCTGATCGACCGTTACGAGTGCTGGTCGGCCGATTACGACGGCAATCCGGTAGCGCTGCTGGCGACGACCGAGGACCCGGACCGGATGCGCGACATGCGCCCTGGCCGCTGGCAGGCGACGCGCGTCTCGGAACACGGCTTTCGCTCACCGTCGCTGGTGGCACGCGGGATTCCGGCAAACGGTGATCTCGGCCCACGGCAGCACGCCGAGCGGCTCGAGCGACAGGTGCGGCAACTGGGCCAGCGGCGGGTCTGGTTCGAACGATCGGCCGCCGGCAACGGCCGACCCGTCGGGCCAGGCAACAAGCGGGAAGCGCTCGACGCCGGCGCCTTTCCGCCACTCGGCCTCAAGACCGACTGGCACGACGAGCCGACGCGTGAGCTTGCTGGCGATTACCTCGCATGGCTCGCACCGCGCCTGCTGCTGCTCCAGGGCATCGACGTATCGCAGCGGCGCTGGCTCGAAGCGCGCGCCTGTCAACAGGCCGTCGAGCTGGCCGCCACCTACCCGCTGATCCCCAGCATTGTCGATCGCGAGCGCATCGAGGCCGCGCGGGTCGAAGCCCGCCTCAGACACGCCGCGGTGCAGCGGTAGCGGCCAGCGAAAAGGCGACGGCGGTCCCGCATGCACCGGGTACCGCTGGGTGAATCGCATAGCAGGCATCGTGCGGCGCACCCGGGGGCGCGATGCCCCGGTGCCTGTCGTCATGTGGCGGCTGCGCAGCCGCCACGGAAGGCGTGAGCCCGTCGCATGGGCGAAACACAGCTGCCTCGCGCATAATCCGGCCTCTGAACCGAAGAACTGACCGAGGTATTTGCTAATGCCAGCGCAGAAAGACTGGCGGGTCGACATCGCCCCATTGATCTTCTTCGCCGTCGTCGTCGCGTCGAAGACCTATTACCTGATCGGCTACGTCGGCGGCAGTGACAGGCTCTGGGACCTGCTGCGGGACGACAGTCAGCGCGCGGCCATGGGCGGTGCCCTGTCCTATTACCTGACCGGGCAATTCTCCTATCTCGCCTACTACATCGTGTCGACCGCGTTCGATGCACTGGTGCTATACAGCCTGCTGGTCAGGCGCGGGGCCAAGGCGCGGCCCAAGGGCTTCTGGGAAAACATCTTTCCGCTGGTCACGGTATTCGTGCCGGTCGTCGGGTTCGCACTGATGTTCGTCCCGGAGATCCGTGCAGTATTGCCCCGCTACCCGGAGAGCTGGCTGCTCCGTATGGCCGAGGTAATCCCCGGCTTTCCGTTCAGCATGGACCTGGCGGGACTGCTGATCGGCCTGTTCGGGGCCGCATTCAGTATCTGGGCGATCGTGCACCTGCGCGCATCGTTCGGGCTGCGCACTGCGGTGCGCGAACTGGTGACGACCGGACCCTACCGGCGCATCCGCCACCCACTGTATTTCGGCGAGATCATCCACATCTTCGGCGTGGCCATCCTGGCCGCGACGCCTGCGGCCCTGTACCTGTTCGGGGTCGCGGTCGCCCTTCAGGCGGTTCGCGCGAAGATCGAAGAACGCAAGTTCCTGGCCACGGTACCGGAATACGAGGCCTTCCAGCGCAACACCGGATTTCTCTGGCCCCGGCTGTTCTGAGCGGGCGCCTGCCCGGTGCGCCGGGCGCAAGACCGGGGACCGGCCGAAACCGCATCGTCGCGGCCGATCCCTTTCACTACCGGCGCGCTGCGGTCATTTCGTCTTCTGCAACTCCACCATCTCGCGCATCAGTTCCTCGATATTGGCTAGGCGCTGCTCCATGGTCTCCCAGTGCTTGCGCTTTGCCTCCATCTTCTGCTGCTTCATCTCCTTGCGCTGCGCCATATCACCGGGCCCGTGGTGCCCCATGCCACGGTGCATGCCGCCACAGCCCCCGGGCATTCCCATCGCGGCGCCCGTGCCCTGACCGGCCGTCTGTGGCTGAGGCTGCATCATCCCGGGCGCCATCATTCGGCCCTGCGGGCCCATCGGCTGCCCTGCCCCGGCCTGCGAATGCATCATTTGCATATGCTGCCGCCGCATTTCCTGTATCTGCTGCTGCATCTGCGGGTCGAGCATGCCGCGCCCCATCATCGGCCCCGCGCCCGGGTTCGCACGCATCATCTCCATCTGCTGCTGGCGCATCCCGCGCGCCTGTCCCATCGCATCGGGCGACACGGTGGAAGCACCGTATCCTGCCGCCTGTTCGGGCGGCATCACTGCCGGGGCGCTGGCCTCGGACTCGCTCGCCATGGCGGGCGGTGCCGACCCGGCATCGGGTGCGGTCTGCGCGGCCACGTTCATGGCCAGCGACGCGGCGACCGCGGCGGCGATCGAAAGGTATCGGCTCTTCATTATTGCTGTCCTCCGAAAATCGGTTATACATCGACATCTGTTCGGCGATGCGACACGGTGGCCGGCAGCCGAACGGATGCGTAGTGTAAGCGAACTTGCAGCGCGTGCCCGGATTCCCGAGCCACGCGGCGGCATTTTTCCGGTATGCGCGACGACTGTTAGACTGCAGGCTGGAATCCCCGCCAATCCGTGGCACAAAACAGAGGCCGGCAGGCCTTAGACTGCACCGCGACCGAGTTGCCTTGCCGTGAGCAGGCAGAAGGACGACCCTTGAGCGAGCCCGACCTGCAGACATTTCACCATGACCAGCCGACCCGGACCGGTGTGCTGCTGGTCAACCTCGGCACGCCGGAAGCACCGGAGCGAGCCGCCGTACGCCGCTATCTCAAGGAGTTCCTGTGGGACCCGCGCGTGGTGGAGATGGCCCGGCCCATCTGGTGGCTGGTATTGAATGGCATCATCCTCAACACGCGCCCGGCACGCTCGGCCAAGGCATACCGCAAGGTGTGGACCGAGGCGGGATCACCACTGCTCCAGATCTCGGAACGGCAGCGCGTCGCGTTGGCGGGCCGACTCGCGGAACACCCCGGTGGCGAGATCTCGGTCGCGCTCGGCATGCGCTACGGCAAGCCGTCGATCGGGACGGCGCTGGAGGCGCTGCGTGACGCGGACGTGCGGCGCATCCTGGTGCTTCCGCTTTACCCGCAATATTCGGCTACGACCACGGCATCGATCTTCGACGCGGTCACCAGCGAGCTGCGCGGCTGGCGCTGGCTACCCGAGCTGCGCTTCGTGAATCACTACCATGACGACCCGCGATACATCGCGGCGCTCGCCGACAGCGTCAGGCGGCACCGGGCAACGCACGGGGGCGCCGAGCGGCTGCTGATGTCGTTCCACGGCATACCGGAGGAATATTTCCACAAGGGTGACCCGTACTTCTGCGAATGCCACAAGACCGGTCGCCTGCTGGCCGACGCGCTCGGGCTGGACGCGCAAAGCTGGCAGATCAGCTTTCAATCCCGTCTCGGCCCGAAGCAATGGCTGCAACCCTACACCGACCATACACTGGAGGCGTTGGCGGCACAGGGCGTGAAGTCGGTGCAGGTGATCTGCCCCGGATTTTCCGCCGACTGCCTGGAGACACTGGAAGAAATCGCGATGGAGAACCGTGCGGTGTTTCTGGAGGCCGGCGGCGAACGCTACGAGTACATCCCCTGCCTGAACGACGATGCGGCGCACATGGAGATGTTGGCGGCGCTGGTCGCGCAACACACACAGGGATGGGGGCCGGGCCTGGACGAACCGGCCGAGGTGCTCGCCCGCGCCGTGGCCGTCGGCGCCGAGCACTAGTGGTCCAGACCGTGCGCAAAAAATCCGCTCTGAGTCATCTCCTGGTCACGCTGCAGTTCGCCTCGATCGCAATCATCGCCTGGCCGTTCTTCAGCCAGGCCGACGGCCGGCTGCAGTGGCTGTCGATCAGCGCACTGGGTCTGCTGGTCGGCCTGTACACACTGGCGCACAACAAGCTGGGCAATTTCGGGATCTACCCGGAGCCGCTGCCGGACGCCTGCCTGGTCACCACCGGG
>CBFCXA010000220.1:0-4675 GCA_965601985.1 uncultured Chromatiales bacterium
CCGTTTTCCACCACGCCAGCTGCGGCGACGGCGTGTTTGGGACGAGCGGGACGTCGCTCCGTGATCGTTGCGGAGGTTTCGTGCGCTCGATAGTCCAGGATTCGCATCGGAGCGAGCCCGCCCGCTCTCAACGCCGCCACCGAAGCGCGAGAGAGGTGCGGCTTGTGTGTTCGGGGGCGTCGCCGGCCAGGGATGGCCGGCGCGAGCCTACAGGGACGTATTTACGGCGTCCCCCGAACACACAAGCCGTGCCTCGCTCGCTCAACAGATGTTGCCGAACAAAACGCCGCTACACACATTACAAATTTCGTATTGCTGAGAGCTTCACCAACCCAGCCATACTCAACAAACAAGAAATCTCCCCCGACATCGCCATCCCCACCGCATCCCGCAACGGCAGCCGCCGGATCTGCAGCTCTTCGGAATCATCGGGCTCCGGCTCACCCTCGGTCAGCTCCTCGGCAATGAACACGCAGCCGGCCTCGTCCGTGATCGAGTTACTTACGTGGCAGTCCAGCACTCGTTCCCAACGCTTCGCGGTCAGGCCGGTTTCTTCCCTGAGCTCACGTTGTGCGCCAGCCAGCGCGTCCTCGTTGCGCGGTACGCCACCCATCGGGATTTCCCAGGAGTACTGATCCAGCGTGTACCGGTACTGGCCGACCAGCCAGGTGTCGCCGTTGTCGGCGATCGGGATGATGCCGCAGGCGAGCTGCTTGAAGCTCACCTTGCCGTAGACGGCGGGTAAACCGGACGGCTTGATTACGTCTTCCGCGGTGACCGTTATCCAGGGGTTGTCGAAGACTTCGCGGATGTCGAGCGTTTGCCAGGGGTTCTGTTGATATTTCATGAAGTCGGAGTCTCCTGTGCCAGCGGTAATCTGCCGCCGGCGATGAGTGCGCGAAACCACCAGTGCATGCCGATGCCACGGCCGGCCATGAATAGCGTAAAGCTCAGCCACAGGCCGTGGTTGCCAAGACCACGGGACAGCAGCCAGGCCGGCAGAAACAGCAGCAGCGCGGAGCCGACCATCACCAGCATCATTTCGCGGCTGCGGGTAATGCCGACGTACACGCCGTCGTAGAGAAAGCTCCAGACCGACACCAGTGGCGACAGAATCAGCCAGGGCAGATACTCGCCCGCGGTGCTGCGGACCGCTTCGACCGTGGTCAGGACTGCGATCAGTTCCCGGCCACCCAGCCAGTACGCGACGCTGAAGCAGGTCGAGAAGCCGAGCGACCACTCCAGGCAACGGCGCACCGCCAGCAGCAAACCGGCGCGGTCGCGCGCACCGGTGGCGCGGCCGACCAGGGCTTCGGCAGCGTGCGCGATACCGTCCAGCGCATACGACATCAGGTACTGGAAATTCATCAGCACCGCATTCGCGGCCAGTACCGTATCGCCCATCCGTGCCCCCTGTGCCGTGACGAAGGCGAATACCAGCATCAGCGTCAGCGTACGCAGGAATAAAAAGCCGTTCACATTGAACAGGCGCGCGTAGTCGCGCAGCCGCGTCAGGTCTATGCCACGCCAGTCGCCGGGCCGGGTACGCAATTCTCGCCGCACCAGCGCGACGCCGAGCAGCAGACCCGTGTACTCGGCTGCCAGCGTGGCTGCCGCGACACCGCGGACCTGCCAGCCAAGGCCGAGTACGAACCAGAAGTCCAGCAGGATGTTGATGGAGTTTATGCACAGGATGATCATTAGCGGCGCCCGCGCGTTCTGCAGGCCGAGCAGCCAGCCGATGACCACGAAGTTCAGCAGCGATGCCGGTGCACTCCAGATGCGCAACTGGTAATACAGGCTCGCCTGTTCGCGGACTTCCTCACTCGGTGCGATCAGCGCCAGCGCTATATCGAGCAGCGGTGCCTGGGCCATCAATATCAATGTGGCCAATGCGACGGCCGTGACGGCGGCCTGTCCGAGCGCTTCGCGCAGACCGCGATTCGATTCCGCGCCGAAGGCCTGGGCCGTGATGCCGGTGGTGCCCATGCGCAGGAAATTCAGGCTCATGAAGAGCGCGCTGAAGATCGTCGCACCGACCGCGACTGCGCCCAGGTAGTAGGCTTCGTCCAGCCGTCCGATCACCGCGGTGTCGACCAGGCCGAGCAGCGGCGTGGAAATGGCCGACAGAATCATCGGTCCGGCGATGCGCCAGACGGCGAGGTGTCCGTAGGCATGCCTGGGCCTGGTCACGGGCAGGCGTCCCCGCTGCTCAGTACGCGAGGCCGATCCGGCGGTAGACGCCGGCGAGAATCCACAGCGGGCCGATCATCAAAAACTGCAGGTCGCGAAAAAATGCCGGCCGCCTGCCTTCCAGCATGTGTCCATAGAATTGCCCGATCCACGCGAGCACGAACAGCACCGCGCTGCTGACCCAGAGCGGAACCGCGAGGCTGTCCAGCCAGTTCACGACTACCACGACGGCCAGCACCAACGGCGCCATGCCCAGCGCGAGCGGTAGCGACAGGATCAGGTAATACACCATCGCCGCGAGCAGAAACGTCGTGCCCCAGTTCAACGCCGGCGAGATCGCGCGGAATTCCTCGGGAACGGGTATGGACCACAGCAGCCCGATCAGGCTGACGACAATAATTGGCACGCAGACCTTGTGAATCGCCTGGTTGGTCGGGTTCTGATGGTCGCGTGAGTACTCATCCAGCCAGTGATGTACGGAACTGACGTCGGTCATGGTCATTTCACGCTACGCGCTGCACCGTGCCGCTGCAAGCCCGGCACCGGGTCAACCAGACTTGAACTATGTCGTTGTTTACCGGGTGTGCCTGTGCGATAAGGCGGGCTTGTTGTTGTGTGTTGCGAGTGTCCCGACTATGGAAAGTCAGACGGTTCGACGATTCGTCGCCTTGTTCGGCAGTGCAGCGATTGCGCTTGCTGGCTGTACGACCCTGGATCCCTACACCCGCGAGGAAAAGACCAGCAGCGCCACCAAGGGCGCCGTAGTAGGCGCGGCCGCCGGCGCAGTGGTCGGGCTGATCTCCGGAGACAGCGCAAGGGAACGCCGCAAGAACGCGATGATCGGGGCCGGCGTCGGCGCCCTGGCCGGCGGTGCGGTCGGTTACTACATGGACCAGCAGGAAATGAAACTCCGCCAGCGCCTCGAAGGCACCGGCGTCAGCGTCACCCGCGACGGCGATAACATCACGCTCAACATGCCGGGCAACGTCACCTTCGCCGTCGACAGCGCGGATATCTCCGCGAGCTTCTACCCGGTCCTCGACTCCGTCGCGCTGGTCCTCGATGAATTTGACCAGACCTACGTCGAAGTCGCCGGTCACACGGACAGCACCGGCAGCGATTCCTACAACCAGCTCCTGTCAGAAAAACGCGCCAGCAGCGTCGTCGCCTATTTCATCTCACGCGAAGTCGCCGGCAACCGCTTCCTGACCGTAGGCGCCGGCGAGACCCGCCCGATCGCCACCAACGACACGGCATCCGGCCGCTCACTAAATCGCCGCGTAGAAATCACCATCGTGCCGCTGACGGCGTAGACGCGACACAGCCAAGAAAGCGAGAGCAAAGCTGCCGGCGAAGCAGCTACTGAGGCGCGACGGGCTTGTTCGGGGACGTCGGCGCGCATGGACGCGCGCCGCGAGCCTACAGGGATGTATTCACGGCGTGCCCTGAACAAGCCCGTCGTGACTCAGTCGCGTGACTGATGAAGCAGTATCGAAACCCGCTACGTCTAAAAGCCCAGAGAGTGCTATCAGGCAGCGGCGAGCTGCCCCCGCATTTTCTTCATCGCCTGCTGCTCAACCTGCCGCACCCGCTCAGCCGAAACCCCGAACCGATCCGCCAGTGACTGCAGGGTCTCTTTCTTCTCGCTCAGCCAGCGCGCCTCGAGAATCTCCCGGCTGCGCGGATCCAGTGTGTCCAGCGCCGCGGCCAGCTGCCGATGCGAATCCGACTCCCAGTCGTCGGCCTCGATCACCGCGGCCGGATCGGGATCCGGACTCGGCAGGTACTGTGCCGGCGCAAACGCGTCCTCTTCGTTCGCGCCCGGCGTGGGATCGAACGTCATGTCGTGTCCGGCCAGGCGCATCTCCATCTCGTTCACTTCCCTGGGGCTGACACCGAGATCCTTCGCTACCGCTTCGGTCTCTTCCGCACTCAGCCAGCCGAGATTTTTCTTCGCCTTGCGCAGGTTGAAAAACAGCTTGCGCTGCGCCTTGGTCGTGGCCACCTTCACCAGGCGCCAGTTCTTCAGCACATACTCGTGAATTTCGGCGCGGATCCAGTGCACCGCGAATGACACCAGGCGCACGTTCATTTCCGGGTCGAAACGCTTCACGGCTTTCATCAGGCCGACATTGCCTTCCTGGATCAGGTCGCCCAGCGGCAGGCCATAGCCGAGATAGCCGCGCGCGATATGTACGACAAAGCGCAGTTGCGATAAGACGAGCTGACGGGCCGCATCAAGGTCTTCCTGGTCGCGGAACTGTCGGGCCAGCGACTTCTCTTCGTCGGCACTCAGAACCGGCACGGAATTGGCCGCCTGGATGTAACTGTCCAGGCTGCCGATCGGGCCGGCGAGAATCAGGTCACGGTTGCTTGTGGCAAGCGTTTCGGTCATCGGGGTGCTACCTCCTCTGGAATCCAATTCTAGCACTCGAGTATTTAGAGTGCTAAAAACCGCGCAAGTTCCGTGAAGTTCGTCGAA
>CBFCXA010000221.1:0-4666 GCA_965601985.1 uncultured Chromatiales bacterium
ACCAGGTAGCGCAGCGAGCCGTCACCGAGACCGCCGGCCGGCAGCCAGCCGAGGTAGACGGCGAACACCAGGACCAGCAGCGGCGCCATCACGAAGTTCGGGATCGAGATGCCGGTCATCGCCGCAGTCATCACCGTGTAGTCGGCCGGCCGGTTCTGGCGCAGCGCCGCGACCACCCCGGCGCTTACGCCGAACAGCAGCGCGACCACCATGGCCAGGAGACCGAGCCGCAGCGACACCGGGAAACCGGTGGCGATCAGTTCGGTGACCGTGTAATCGCGGTACTGGAATGACGGCCCGAAATCGCCGCGCAGAATGTTGCCGAGGTAGCTGCCCAGCTGGCTGAGCAGCGGCGCGTCCAGGTTATAGGCCGCGCGCAGATTTGCCTCGATTTCGGGCGGCAGCTGCTTCTCGCTGTCGAACGGGCCGCCGGGCGCAACCCTGATCAGCAGGAACGCGAGCGTGATCAATATCAGCAGCGTGGGAATCGCGCTGAGCAGTCTACCTAGGGCGAAACGGAGCATGTCAGGATCTCAGATCAGAAGCGAGTATTGCACAAGCGCTCCACCGTGACGGGACGTTTCCCGGCGAACCGACCAGTTACTTGTATGACATACTGAATAAGATATATATATCTTTTATGGTATGTGGACGATACTAGAGCATCGACGGGTAAAACGCCGCCTGACCAAGCTGCCGTTGGAGATCCTGAAGCGCTACGAGAAGTGGAAAGACATCGTCGAGCTGTCCGGTCCCGGTGGTCTGCGAAAGATTCGGGGCCTGCGGGATGAACAGCTGCGAGGCGAGTGGTCCGGCCATCGCGCGTCATGGCTTGGAGATCAGTTTCGCGTGATCTACCGGGTCGAGGCAAAACGGATCACGGTGAAAGTCATCGACGTCAATGCACAGGATTACCGGAGAAACTGAACATGAGTGAGTTCAGCAAAGCCAGAAAAAACGTCGAGGTCACGCCCGGCGAGTCCGTGCGCATCCTGCGCGAGTTGCAGGAGTTAAGCCAGAATCAGCTCGCCGAGCGCTCGGGTATTCCACAGTCGACTATTTCAGCAATAGAGAACGACCGCATCCGGCTCGGGGTCGAGCGCGCAAAAGTCCTGGCTCGCGCCTTGCGATGCCATCCCGCGGTGCTCGTGTTCCCGGGCTGGGATGTCTCGGTGGAGTCAGCCGCCTAGCCGGCTGAATTCTCAGTCTGCCTGCGCGGGTGGTTTATGGCGCGCTGATCGACAGGTTCTTGCTGTACTGGTGATCCATGATGTTGGCGGTGAAACCAGCGACCCAGGGCTTGACCAGGTGCTTGGACACATATACGTAGATCGGAATGATCGGCAGGTCATCCAGCAGCACCCGCTCGGCCTGCTCCAGCAGCTCTCGCCGCTTGTCGATATCGGCTTGCGCGCTGGCCCGGTCCAGCAACGAGTCGTATTCATCGCTGGCGTAGAAAGAATTGTTCATCTGGTTCTGTGAGTGCAGCAGTTCGGAGAAGGTGAAGGCATCGTTGTAATCACCGATCCAGCCGGAGCGGAACACCTGGGTCTCGCCGCGGTTACGGGTATCGAGAAACACCTTCCATTCCTGGTTGACCAGTGAGGCCTGCACGCCGAGCACCTGCTTCCACATCGACGCGATCGCGACCGCGATGCGCTTGTGGTTCTCGTTGGTGTTGTAGAGCAGCTCGACACGCAGCGGGTTGTCGGGACCGTAGCCCGCTTCGGCCAGCAAGCGGCGCGCCTCGGCGTTGCGCTCGGCCTGCGTCCAGTCGGCCCATTCGACCTGCTGCGGCGTGTAGCCCTGCACCGGCGGCACCCAGCCGTAAGCCGGGATCTCGCCGGCGCCGGCCACCTTGTCGACGATGATGTCGCGGTCGATGGCCATGGCCAGCGCGCGGCGCAGCGACGGGTTGTCTTTGAACGGCGGTTTGCTGACGTTCAGGCCGTAGTAGTAGCTGCCGAGATACGGCGCGATGCGCATCTCGTCGCCGAGGTTCTCGCGTATCCAGTCCATCTGCTTGAACGGTACGACCTCGGTGATATCGAGTTCGTCCGCGCGGTAGCGTTTGAGCTCGGCGTCCTGATTCTCGATCGGGTAGTACCAGACATCGTCGATCGACGTGTTGGCATCGTCCCAGTATTCGCGATTACGCTTCAGGCGGATATGCGACTGAACCACCCAGTCGTCGAGCTGATAGGCGCCGTTGCTGACCAGCGTGCCGGGTCGCGCAAACCGATCGCCGGCCGCCGCGATCGACGCCTGATGCACCGGGTAGGTAGTAGAGTGCGTAAGCAGGCCGAGCAGATAGGGCGTGGGCCCGGCCAGTTTGATTTCGAGTGTGCGTTCGTCGATTGCGCGCACACCCAGCTGATTCGGCGCGAGTTCGCCGGCCGCGATCGCCGGTGCGTTGAGAATCGGGAACAGGATGCTCGAATACACCGACAGCGTGGCCGGGTCGATACTGCGGCGCAGGCCGAACACGAAGTCGTTCGCGGTGACCGGGTCGCCATTGCTCCAGCGCGCATTCTCGCGCAGCGTGAAGGTGTAGATCAGGCCGTCGTCGCTGACGGTCCAGGATTCGGCGACGCCGGGAATCAGCGCGCCGTCCGGCGCCTCGATGACCAGGCCCTCGAACAGGTCGCGCAACACGTTCGAGGCCGGCACGCCCTGCGCGCGATGCGGGTCTAGCGTCTGCGGTTCGGCGCCGTTGCCGCGGCGGAGCACGTTGCCGGCCGGCGGGCCGGATGCCTGGCTCGACTCCGGCGCAGGTCCGTCGGTATCCGGCGCGCAGGCCGCGAGCAGCCCGGCCAGCAGGATGGCGAACAGGCTGCGAATCACGCGATGCGTCGCTCGCGTTTTTTCAGGTGCACCAGCAACAGCGAAACGGCCGCCGGCGTCACGCCCGGCACGCGGCCGGCCTGGCCGACCGTCGCTGGTCGCGCTTCGCTCAGCTTCTGGCGCACTTCGTGCGACAGGCCACGAACCGCGTCGTAGTCGATGTCGTCGGGCAGTTCCTGCTCGGCCTGGCGCTGCTGCCGCTCGATTTCCATCTGCTGGCGTTCGACGTAGCCCTGATAGCGGGCCTGGATTTCGACCTGCGCATCGATCTGTTCGCCGAGCTCGGCGTATTCGCCGCTGACCGGCGCGCGCCGTCCGACCGCCGGCAACCCGGTCAGCCGTGAATAGTCCATGCCCGGCCGGCGCAAAAGCTGGATCGCGTGCTGCTCGCGGCGCAGCGGCCCGCCGATCACGGCTTCAGTTTCGGCATCGAGATCAGCCGGACGCAGCAGGCAGGCCGACAGCCGCGCGGACTCGGCCGCGACCGCGTCGCGCTTGCTCAAGAACTGTGTCCAGCGTTCATCATTCACCAGCGCGAGTTCCCGCGCCTGCGGCGTCAGCCGCAGATCGGCGTTGTCCTCGCGCAGGCTCAGCCGGTACTCGGCGCGGCTGGTAAACATGCGATAGGGCTCGGCCGTGCCGCGCGTGGTCAGGTCGTCGACCAGCACACCCAGATAAGCCTCGTCGCGACGCGGGCACCACGGTTCTTCATCGCGCAGCGACTGCACCGCGTTGATACCGGCCAGCAGCCCCTGGGCGCCGGCCTCTTCGTAGCCGGTGGTGCCGTTGATCTGGCCGGCGAAAAACAGGCCCGCAATCGCTTTCGTCTCCAGGCCCGGCTTGAGATCACGCGGATCGAAGTAGTCATACTCGATCGCGTAGCCCGGCCGCGTAATGAGCGCCTGCTCACAACCGGCGATGCTGGCCACGAACTCGGCCTGCACATCGTAGGGCAGGCTGGTCGAGATGCCGTTGGGATACAGCTCCGCACTCGACAGCCCCTCCGGCTCGAGAAAAATCTGGTGGCTGTCGCGCTCGGCGAAACGCACGACCTTGTCTTCGATACTCGGGCAATAGCGCGGGCCGACGCCGTCGATCGCGCCAGTGAACATCGGTGACCGATCCAGCGCATCGCGAATGATCTCGTGTGTGCGCGCATTGGTGCGCGTGATGAAACACTCGACCTGGGACGGATGCTCGTCGCGTCGGCCGGTGAACGAGAAGACCGGCAGCGGTACATCGCCCGGCTGCGGCGTGAGCTTCGTGTAATCGACGCTGCGGGCATCGATGCGCGGCGGCGTTCCGGTTTTCAGCCGCCCGACGCGCAGGCCGAGATCACGCAGCCTGGCGGCCAGGCCGATCGCGGCCGGATCGCCGGCGCGCCCGCCAGTGTAGTTCTTCTCGCCGACATGGATGCGCCCGGCGAGAAACGTGCCGACCGTCAGCACCACGGCACGCGCGCGGAACTCCAGTCCCAGCTGGGTGACCACGCCGCCAACGCGATCGCCGTCTAACAGCAGGTCGTCGACCCCCTGTTGGAACAGCTTCAGGTTCGGTTCGGCATCGAGCAGTTCGCGCACGGACTGGCGATACAGCGCCCGGTCGGCCTGCGCGCGGGTCGCGCGCACGGCTGCACCTTTGCTCGCATTCAGCGTGCGGAAATGAATGCCGGCACGATCGATCGCGCGCGCCATCACGCCGCCCATCGCGTCGATCTCTTTGGCCAGATGACCCTTGCCGATGCCGCCGATCGCCGGGTTGCAGCTCATCTGGCCGATGGTCTCGAGGTTCTGGGTCAGCAGCAGCGTGCGCGCGCCCATGC
>CBFCXA010000222.1:0-4634 GCA_965601985.1 uncultured Chromatiales bacterium
ATCTCGAAGCTGATGATGCTCTCCGTAGTCTTTTCCCAGTAGTCGAACACCGCCTCCCAGCTGGTCAGCGGCGCCTCGACTTCTTCGGGCTGGTACAGCGGTGCATCGTCGTCGGGGTGCCACAGTTCGCGCAGGCGCCTTAAGTCGTTGCTGTCCCAGCGGGATTTCAACTCGGCAAGCAGTGCTTCTACCGCGGCCTGTTCCGGATGCTGACTCATGTGGCGGGCTCCGCCGCGAGCGATGCTTCGCGTTCGGCCAGCTGCTCGCGGTACGCCGGGCGAACGATCAGGGTTGGGAACAGGGCCAATACGCCGACCGCGACCGCAACCCAGGCCATCGAGTAGCGGATCGCGGACTCATCGCCGATCACGAAGTCGGTGACGAAAGCGACCGACTGCGGGCCGATGATCGCGCCGATCATGCTGATCACGAGATAAAA
Source organism: uncultured Chromatiales bacterium (assembly GCA_965601985.1). GTDB lineage: Bacteria > Pseudomonadota > Gammaproteobacteria > Steroidobacterales > J054. Next base: position 440 of record CBFCXA010000222.1, read on the forward strand.
CAGCGCAATGGTCTGGCTGCGGATCTGCCCGGGCGCAATGCCGACCAGCGACAGCGGCGCGCAGGCCGTGCCCATGGCCGCACCGACGATGGTCACCAGGTAGACCAGGAAGCTCGACAGCGCAGTCGGCATCAGCGGGAAGGCGATGCTGAACAGCACCATAATCCACAGGCCCATGATCACGACCAGCACCGGGCCGTCGGTATAGCCGCGTGCCTGCAGCCTGTCGGCCAGCCAGCCGCCGAAGTTCACCGAGATCGGCCCGACGATGATCAGACCGATGCCGTTGTACAGGCTGAACTGCGGGATTTCCCATCCCCAGGTGCGCGAGAAATAGGCTGGCAGCCAGGCGTGGCTGTAGGCCAGGATTGTGATGCAGGACATGCACAGGAAGACCCCGCCAAAGCTCTTCCAGCGCTTGAGCAGGTACCGGAACGCAGTCGGGAAACCGACATTGCCCGACGCCATGCCTTCGGTGGCGGTCCTGCCGGTGCGCCTGGGTTCGCGGACCGTCAGCATCAGTGCTGCGATCACGAGGCCGGGCAGGCCGACGGCCAGGAACACGACCTGCCAGGGGCGGATCTCGCCGATCAGTGGCAGCGCCAGGCTCTCCTGGACTTCCGCCCACTGGATGATCTGCCCGCCGACCAGGTAGGCGATACCCGAGCCGATCGATACCGCGCCGGTATAGAAGGCAATGGCGCGTCCGCGGCTCTTCGGTGGAAAGTAGTCGGTGATGATGCTCAGCGCGCAGGGGCTGAGCGTGGCCTCGCCGACGCCGACCGCCATGCGTGTGACGAACAGCTGCGCGAAGTTGCGCGCCAGACCGGCCGCGGCCGTGGCGGCGCACCATATAGTAATGCCGATCGCGACCAGGTTGCGGCGGCTGTAGCGGTCGGCCAGCCAGCCGAGCGGAATACCCATGGTCGCGTAGAACAGCGCGAAGGCGAAGCCGAGCAGCAGGCCCATCTGGGAATCGGTGAGCTGCAGGTCGGCCTTGATCAGCTCGACCAGCAGCGACATCACCCAGCGGTCGAGGTAAGAGAGGATATAGGCGCAGGTCAGCAATACGACCACGTACCAGGCATAGGCCGGGCTGGCCTGCTCCTGTTCGCCGCTTATCGTGTCCTGCATCGAGTGCCTCCGTCTAGAGAAGCAGGATCATACCGGAGCGGCGGGTCGAGGCGGCGGCAAGCTGCAGCGGGGCAGGCCGGTGATACTATTCCGACCGACCAATACCTACTGGTGCCCATGAGTACATCGCCTCCCGACACCGGCCTGCGCCTGCAGCGGCCCAACCTGGTGGTTGCGGACCTCGATCGCGCGCTGCGCTTCTATCGCGACATCCTCGGATTTACGGTCGAGTTTCATAAAGACTCCGAGCCGGACTCCTATTCCTACCCGGTCTTCGAAATACCCGGGAAAGCGAAACTGCGTTTCTGCGTGCTGTCCGCGAATGAAGACCAGCCGCGCAGCCTCGCGCTGACCGAGATTACCGGCATCGAGCTCGCGGCCATGCCGCTGCCCAGGCGCAATGCGCTGGTGCTGAACATCACCGACATCGACGGCGTGCTGACGGCTGCGCGCGCCGAGGGCCTGAACGTCTATCGCGAAGAACGGCTGGAAACCAACGACGGCCGTACCGGTCGTGAAATCGGCATCGTCGATCACGACGGTCACCTGGTAGTTATCTACACCATTCTCAGCGGTGGCTGACAGCGAACGTGTGAACTGCCAGTGGGTGGTGGCTGCGCGACCTGAAGGCGAGCCGCGGCCCGCCGACTTCGAATACCGCGAGAAGCCGGCCCCGGCCCCCGGCCCGGGTGAAATCCTGCTCGAAACCCTGTACCTGTCGCTGGCGCCGGTCATGGCCATGTACATGAGCGGCAAGGTAATCGCCGAGCGCCCGCCGCTGGCTATCGGCGACGTGATCCACGGCCGCGGCGTCGGCCGGGTGGTCGAGTCACGGCACCCGGACTATGCAGCCGGCGAGATTCTGCACGGCCAGTTCGGCTGGCAGACCTATCGCTGCACCGACGCCGCGGCATCGGAGCGCTTCTTTCGCTACACCGCGACCGACCTGCCGGCCCACCTCGCGCTCGGCGCGCTGGGCATGACCGGTTATTCGGCTTACTGCGGATTCGTCGATGCCGGCCAGCCGCGAGCCGGCGATACGGTACTGGTCTCCGGCGCGGCCGGCGGGGTCGGGCATCTCGTGGTGCAGATCGCGAAGGCCGTTGGCTGCGGCCGGGTAGTCGGCATTGCCGGCGGGCCGGAAAAGTGTGCGCTGCTCACCGAGCTGGGTTGCGATGCTGCGATCGACTACCGCCAGGGCGATATCGAGTCAGCGATCCGCACCGCATGCCCGGATGGCGTCGACCTGTATTTCGACAACGTCGGCGGTGAGATGCTCGAGGCTGCGCTGGAAAACCTCGCGATGCATGCGCGCATCCTGCTGTGCGGCTCGATTTCGGAATACACGCGCAGCGAGCCCTTCGGTCCGCGCAACTACACGCGTCTGCGGCGGGTTGAAGCGGTGATGCGCGGCTTTTACGTGTATAACCACGAGGCCGGATTTGCCGAGGCCGAGCGGCGAATGGCGAAGTGGGTACGCAGCGGTGAACTCAAGCCGGTGCAGGACATCGTCGATGGCTTCGAGAACATGCCCACTGCACTGATCGGACTTTACGCAGGTTCGAATGCCGGCAAACAGGTCGTGCGGGTGCGTGATGAGGAGAATCAATGAGCAGTCCGACCATAGTCAGGCGCACCACGCTGGTGGTGCGTGATATTCAAAAGTCGGTCGCGTTCTATCGCGATGCGCTGGATTTGAGCGTCTATTACGACAGCGAGCTGGAGCTTTCCGGCGTGACCATGCCGATCGCGAGTGCGGGTGCGAAGTGCCACCTGGTGATTCTGCAGGCCGAGGATCCGTGGATCGGTATGCTCGGCCTGATGCAGGTCACCGACCCGGAGGAGCCAGATCCGGGCCCGTATCGTCAGCGACTTTCGATCGGCGATGTGGCGTTCGTGATGCAGAGCGCCGATGCGCGTGCAGTGTTTGAGAAAGTTCGTGCCAGTGGCGTGCAGCTGATCCAGGAGCCGATCGAGAGCGCGGTGCCCAAGCCCGGGGGCGGCGAGATCCGCATGATCACCAGCAGCTTCTTCGATCCGGACGGATTCTTCATCGAAGTAAACCAGCGACTGTCGAGCTAGTTGGGTGCCTGACGACAACAAGCCCACCGCGCGCATGGCCTATGCCGATACCCGGCTCGGCCAGATGCACCTGCGCGTCTGGCCGGGGCCGGCGGATGCCGGCGGGCCGCCGGTCGTGTGCCTGCACCCGGTGCCGTATTCGGGTGCCTATTTCGATCACTTCGCGGCGGAACTCTCGCAGCGGCTCAGCGTACTCGCGGTCGACCTGATGGGTTACGGTGGGTCGGCGCCGCTGGGCAAGCCGGCGCCGATCGCCGAGCACGCGGCCGCGGTGGCCGATGCACTGCAGTCGCAGGGCATCGGGCGTTACGTGCCGCTGGGTTTTCACACCGGTTCCGCTGTCGGTGTGGAACTGGCCTTGAACCGGCCGCGGCGCGTGCCACGCCTGGTCTGCATCACCTTCCCGCTGCTGTCGCCGGAGGACCGGCAGGACCAGCTGGCCGGGCTCGGCCGCACGCCGCAGTCCGGCGAGCAGCTCGACTCGCTGCGTCGCCGCTGGCGCTTCACGGTCAACAACCGCGCGGCCGGAGTGCCGCTGGATGCGGCGATCAGCAACTTCATCGAGGAGCTGCGGGCCGGTGATCAGGCCTGGTTCGGCTTCCAGTCAATATTCGAATACCCGTCGGAAGAGCGACTGCCCAAGGTCAAACAGCCGGCGCTGGTCATCAACGTCGAGGGCTCGCTGAAGGGGCCGACGCAGCAGGCAGCAGAACTGCTGCCAGAGTCCAGCTACGTCGAATTCGAAAACATGAGCAAGGGCATCTTCGAACTGCACGCCCAGCAGCTGGCCTCGGCGGTCAGCGCCTTCGTCGAAGGCCCTCCGCCGTCGCAGGACCCGTCACCCGAACCGGAATAGAAAAAGCCCGCACCGTTCGCACGGTGCGGGCTTCGTGTCGACGGATCGCCGGTTACATGCCGCCGAAACGATACACGACGCGCGCGCCGTAGGTGCGCTCGCGCATCAGCGAGTTCGCGAAGC
>CBFCXA010000223.1:0-4632 GCA_965601985.1 uncultured Chromatiales bacterium
GCATTGATCGACTTGGCATGTTTCAGGATACCGCCGATGTAATACAGCGCAGTTTCCGACAGCCCGCCGTAGGCGTCACCGGTGAAGATATTCTCACCACCCTTGACCAGCGACTGGTGCACATGCATGCCGTTACCGTTGTCGCCGACCAGCGGCTTGGGCATGAAGGTCGCGGTTTTTCCGTAGGCGTGCGCGACGTTCTGCACCACGTACTTCAGAATCTGAACACCGTCGGCCTTTTTGACCAGCGAGTCGAACTGCACGCCGATCTCGCCCTGGCCGGCGGTCGCTACCTCATGGTGATGCACTTCGACCACCAGGCCCATGTCTTCCAGCGCGCCGCACATCGCAGAACGGATGTCGTGCAGCGAGTCGACCGGCGGCACCGGGAAGTAGCCACCCTTGACGCCCGGTCGGTGACCGACGTTGCCGGCATCGCGCTCGGCGCCGGAGTTCCAGGAACCTTCTTCGGAATCGACCTTGTAGAAAGCACCCTGGATATCGGCGTGGTAACGCACGTCATCGAAAATGAAGAACTCGTTCTCGGGGCCGAAGTAGGCGTCATCGGCAATGCCGGTCGACTTCAGGTATTCGAGGGCGAGCGCCGCGGTGCTGCGGGGGCAACGATCGTAGGGCTGCATGGTGGACGGCTCGACCACACTGCAGCGCAGGTTGACCGTGGCGTCCTCCGTGAATACGTCGAGCACGGCGGTTTCGGGGTCCGGCATCAGGATCATGTCGGACTCGTTGATGCCCTTCCAGCCGGCGATGGAAGAGCCGTCGAACATCTTGCCTTCGTCGAAGAAACCCTCGTCGATGGTGTGGCTCGGCACGGTGACGTGCTGCTCCTTGCCGCGGGTGTCGGTGAAGCGCAGGTCTACGAACTTGGCTTCTTTTTCTTTCAGCATGCTGAGTACATCAGCGGGTTTCATGGCTTTCCTCCACTGTGCTCGGGATCGACCTACAGCCGGGCGCGAGCGAACGCACCGGCCGGATGAACAGCTCCGGCGCTTGTTATGTTGGACGCGGAGACGGACTGTAGCGGTTGCACAAAGCATGCCAACAAAGGGTGCATACCAAGTGCTTGTTTCTAGTCAGCTTTCCGCCGCTGCCTCGTAGCGGTGCGCACAATTGTAGTGCATGTGCTGCCGGTGATGCACATTTTTAGTGCAAATCGCCTGGCCGGCTGCCCGGGCAGGCGGGCGCGGGCGTTGCCGCGGCACTTTACCCGGCCGCTATAATTCGTCGTTTCCACGCGGAGCGGACCGTGTCCGACGCCCCCGAAACCTTCCAGGACCTGATTCTTGCGCTGCAGCGATACTGGGCGGAGCGCGGCTGCGCGGTGCTGCAGCCTTACGACATGCCCATGGGTGCCGGAACATTTCACGCGGCCACCTTCCTGCGTGCGGTCGGCCCCGAGCCCTGGAGTGCCGCCTATGTGCAGCCCAGCCGGCGACCTACCGACGGTCGGTACGGCGACAACCCGTTCCGGCTGCAGCATTACTACCAGTTCCAGGTCGTGATCAAGCCGTCACCGGTCAACATCCAGGATCTGTACCTGGAATCACTCAAGAGCCTCGGTGTCGATCCACTGGTACACGACATCCGCTTTGTCGAAGACAACTGGGAATCACCCACGCTTGGCGCCTGGGGTCTCGGCTGGGAAGTCTGGCTGAACGGTATGGAGGTGACACAATTTACCTATTTCCAGCAGGTCGGGGGGCTCGACTGCCGTCCCGTGACCGGCGAGATCACGTACGGACTGGAGCGCATTGCGATGTATCTGCAGGGCGTGGACAGCGTGTTCGACCTGGTCTGGACCGACGGCGAATTCGGACGCATTACCTACGGCGACGTGTTTCACCAGAACGAAGTCGAGATGTCTCGCTACAACTTCGAACTCGCCGACGTGACGGTGCTTTTCGCGCGCTTCGACGAAGCCGAGCGCCAGTGTCAGCAGCTGATCGAAGCCGGCCAGACCCTGCCGGCCTATGAGCAGGTGCTGGAAGCCTCGCACAGCTTCAACCTGCTCGACGCGCGCAAGGCAATTTCGGTAACCGAGCGTCAGCGTTATATCCTGCGCGTGCGAGAAATGGCGCGCAGCGTGGCGCAGGCCTATTACGACAGCCGCGAAGCACTCGGCTTCCCGATGCTGAAGACCGCCGCCAGCGCGGCCTGACGGGCATATACATGAGCTCTCACGAGGACTTCCTGGTCGAGATCGGGACGGAGGAGCTGCCGCCAAAGGCGCTGTCGCGCCTGTCGGATGCGTTCACCGCCGGCGTGATCGAGGGCCTGGATGCGGCCGGCCTCGCGCACGGCGAGCACCGCAGCTTCGCAGCACCACGACGGCTCGCGGTGCTGGTCCGCAAGCTGCAGTCCAGGCAGGAAGATCAGATCATCGAAAAACGCGGGCCACCGGTGCGCGTGGCCTTCGATGAAGAGGGCGAGCCGACGCGCGCGGCGCAGGCCTTTGCGCAGGGCGTCGGCATCGAGGTCGAGAAACTCGACCGGCTGGCCACCGACAAAGGCGAGTGGCTGATCTATCGCGGTGTGCAGGACGGCAAACCGGCCGCGCAACTGCTGCCCGATATCGTCGACCAGTCTCTGGCCAGACTGCCGATCCCCAAGCGCATGCGCTGGGGCGCAGGCGATGCCGAGTTCGTCCGTCCGGTGCACTGGGTACTGATGATGCACGGAAGCGCGGTAGTGCCTGCGGAGATTCTCGGCTGCGGGTCGGGTACGGTCACCTGCGGACATCGTTTTCACGCGTCCGGACCGATCGAACTGAACGATCCTGCCGCCTATGCCGAGGTGCTGGCAACGCAGGGCAGTGTGCTCGCCGACTTTGCCGCACGCCGCGCACGCATCAGCGAACTCATCGCCGAGGCGGCCGCGCAACTCGACGGCACGGCAGTAGTGGAACCCGAGGTGCTCGACGAAGTCACGGCGCTGGTCGAGTGGCCGGTGCCGGTGTCGGGCCGGTTCGATGAAGAGTTCCTCGAGCTACCGGAAGAAGTGCTGATCGCCACGCTGCAGGACCATCAGCGTTACTTCCCGGTGCGCGGCAGCGACGGCCGGCTGATGCCGGCGTTCATCGCGATCAGTAACCTGGACAGCCGCGACCCGGCGCAGGTGCAGGCCGGCAATGAGCGGGTCGTGCGACCGCGCCTGGCCGATGCCGCATTTTTCTGGCAGCAGGACCTGCGCCAGTCACTGGCCTCGCGCCGCGACGCGCTCAGGCAGGTGGTGTTCGAAAAGGATCTCGGCTCGCTGCACGACAAGTCTGCACGGGTCGCAACGCTCGGGCACCAGATGGCCCACAACCTGCTCGATGGCGAGGGCTTTGATGCCGGCACCTTCGAGCAGTGGGTGGTACGCGCGGCGCACCTGGCCAAGACCGACCTGTTGACCAGCATGGTCGGCGAGTACCCCGAACTGCAGGGCCGCATGGGCTACTACTACGCGCTGCACGATGAGGAACCGCAGGAAGTCGCACACGCGCTCGAAGAACAGTATCTGCCGCGCCACGCGGGCGACCGGCTGCCGGAGCATGCGGCCGGGCGGGTGCTCGCACTGGCCGACCGGCTGGATACGCTGGCCGGAATTTTCGTTGTCGGCAAGCGGCCGACCGGCAGCAAGGATCCGTACGCCCTGCGCCGCGCTGCGCTCGGTCTGCTGCGCATTCTGATCGAGGACCATATCGACCTGGACCTGAAAGGCTGCGTCGCCAAAGCCGTCGCGCTGCAGCCTGCGCAGCCGCAAGACCCGCAGGCACTGACCGACGAGGTGTTCGGCTTCATCACCGACCGCCTGCGCGCCTACTATCTCGACGGTCAGGCGCCGGAGCTCAAGGCGGTGAGCAGCGAAATGTTCGAATCGGTGCACGCCCGCGCACCGGTGTCGCCGCTGGACTTTCACCAGCGGCTGTCGGCGGTCAATGCCTTCATGCAGCTCGAGGCCGGCGATAGCCTCGCCGGCGCCAACAAGCGCATCGCCAACATTCTGCGCGACGCGGCCGACGAGCAGGGCAGCGAAATAGAAACTCACCTGCTCTGTGAACCAGCCGAAGCGCAGCTGCATGCCGCGTTGATGCACGTCGCCGACGCACATGCCGACCGGCTGGTGCAGCGCGACTATGGCGCAATCCTGACTGCACTGGCCGGGCTGCGGGAACCGGTAGACGGGTTTTTCGATACTGTGATGGTCATGGCGGAGGATAAGCAGACCCGGGCGAATCGCCTGGCGCTGCTGCGCAGCCTGCGTGCGCTGTTTCTCGACGTCGCCGACCTGTCGCTGATACCGCGCTGAGCAAAGCCGCAACCGTGGAGCCTGTAGAGCATCCGCAGCTGGTCATCCTGGATCGCGACGGCGTCATCAACGCCGACAGCGATGCCTTCATCAAATCACCGCGCGAGTGGCATGCGCTGCCCGGCAGCCTGGAAGCGATTCGTGATCTGGGCGCCGCGGGCTTTGATGTGGTGGTCGCAACCAACCAGTCCGGCGTCGGACGTGGCCTGTTCGACGCGGAGACTCTGGCCGCGATTCACCGGCGCATGCGCGATGCGGTGTAGACAGGATGAGGAATGGTGGGATGTATATTTTTCTTAGATCTTAATCGTTATGTCGTAT
>CBFCXA010000224.1:0-4608 GCA_965601985.1 uncultured Chromatiales bacterium
CGCGAGAAACACACCACCATCAAGCCGCTGTGGGACCTGTGGCGCTCGGTCACCCAGGATTTCTTCGGCACCGCGAGCTTCGCGATCGTGGCCAACGAGACCTACGCGCGCGGCGTGCGGAATTTCCTCGAGACCGACATGGGCCTGCCCTGTACCTTTTCTTTCGCGCGCAAACCCGGCGCCAAGCCCGACAACGAGGCGGTGCGTGAAGCCGTGAAAGACAAACCGCCGCTAATTCTGTTCGGCAGCTACAACGAGCGCATGTACTTCGCCGAGAACGGCGGACGCGGCGTGTTCATTCCGGCCTCGTTCCCGAACACGCTGATCCGACGCCACACCGGCACGCCGTTCATGGGCTATGCCGGAGCGACTTACCTTGTGCAGGAAGTCTGCAATGCGCTGTTCGATGCGCTGTTCAATATCCTGCCGCTGGGCACGGAGCTGGATAAAGTCGATGCGACACCGACGCGACTCTATAAAGAACTGCCCTGGGACGACGACGCCAAGGCCGTGCTCGACGAGCTGGTGGATGAGTTTCCGGTGCTGACCAGGATCTCGGCTGCCAAGCAATTGCGCGATGCAGTGGAAAAGTCCGCGCGGGAAGCTGGCGAACCGCGGGTGCAGGCGGAGCGTGTCGCTATGGTGGCGGAAACCCGCGTGGTCTGAAGCCTTACCGGTTTCGGGCGCGGCCGATCCTCATGCGGTCTGCAGGTGTGTAATCCGTCGGGACATCCAGAGCGAGGCAAACAGGAACAGCAGGCCCAGTATGCCCGCGACCGTTAAAGCCGCAGGCGAAAACTCACCATAGTCGACCGGCCCGATGAACCAGTACGGAATGTCCCGCCCCATTACCACGACCAGGTGGACGAGGATGCACAGTTTCAGCGAACCGCCCAGGTGGCGCAGCCAGCCCCAGGCCAGGAGCACGGCTAGCAGGCTGAAGAAGCGCAACCAGAGTGTGTCCCAGGGATGCGCAAAGGTATTGAACAACAGGGCCAGCAGCACGGCGGGCCACACGCCCCAGATGCGCTCCAGCACGCTCTGCATGATGCCGCGGAAGCAGAATTCCGACGCGGTCGACAGCGCAATCGATACGAACACCCAGTAGGCGACCAGGAACAGCGCGCTGGCCCCGTCCGGACCGGCAGGGAAGTCGTCGACGACGCCATGTGAGGCACGCTCGAGTACTCCGACGCATTGCGCGGCAAGATTGGAAACCACCGCGAAGGCGATGACCAGCGGTACCGGCGACTTTACCGGCACCGCCAGGCCAATATCCCAGCGTCGGTCGCTGAAGTAGGCGAGCCCGAAGACCACCGGCAGAACGATCACCGGGAACCAGGGCAGGCTCGGTGTCAGATCCGCGTTGTATTGCGCGAGCAGGATGCAGAACGCGACCAGCCCCATGAACAGGAAACTGCCGCCAAAGGTCGCCGCAAATGCGCTGCGCAGCCTGGCGAGACTAAACATGAATTACCCCCCCCAGTGACCCCATTCCGAGTCTACTGCCGAAAAGATTCCCGCGCAGCCTGCGAAGCCGATGTGCTAGCGTGATCTGAACGGTTGCTGCCGAGCTGGATCGTTTGTCCTCGAACACCGCACTCATCAGTCACCCGGCCTGCCGCGAGCACGACATGGGCGCCGGTCATCCGGAACAGCCGGCGCGCATCGACGCTATCGAGCGCTGGCTGGAAGCGCATGGCCTGTTGTCTGAACTCGCGCGCTACGAAGCGCCACGCGTGACGCGTGAACAGCTGGAACGCGTGCACGATCCGGGGCTGGTCACCGTGCTGGAGGAATACGCGCCCGAATCCGGCCTGGTAGCAATCGATGGCGATACCAGCGTGGGCCCGGGCAGCTGGGAGGCAGCGCAGCGTTCTGCCGGTGCCTGTGTGCTGGCGAGCGACCTGGTGCTCGCCGGCGAGGTGCGGCGGGCCTTCTGCAACACGCGTCCGCCCGGCCACCACGCCGAGCGCGGCCGCTCGATGGGTTTCTGCCTGTTCAACAACATCGCGGTCGGCGCCGCACACGCGCTCGAAGCCCATGGCCTGGAGCGTGTCGCAATCATCGACTTCGACGTGCATTTCGGTAACGGCACCGCCGATATCGCGCGCCGCGATCCGCGCATGCTGCTGTGCTCTTCCTACCAGCATCCGCTGTACCCCGGCATGAACCCGCCCAACCGCCCGGGCGAGGAGATCAACTGCCCGTTGCCCGCTGGCAGCGGCGGCGAGGAACTGCGCGAGGCCTGCGAGGACCACTGGCTGCCGGCGCTCGATGCATTCCAGCCGCAGATGCTGTTCCTGTCGGCCGGCTTCGATGCCGCGGCCGGCGACCCGCTCGCCGGCCTGCAGTTCACGCCCGCGGACTTTACCTGGCTGACGGCCGAACTCTGCGCCTGGGCCGACCGTCATTGCGACGGGCGGGTAGTGTCGACCCTGGAGGGCGGCTATGCGCTGCAGAGCCTGGCGGTCTGCGCCGGCCTGCACATAACTGCACTGAATGTCGGCTGATACGTATGGGCGTCTGAGGTAAACAGTCGGTAACATCAATCTGTAATGATGTTCTGCCCGCTACAGCGCGGCATATTGACCCATGAAGACTGCCAGCCAGGCCCTGTCACGTCGGCGATTAATCGGCTCCGCCCTGCTGCTGACCGGCTGCGCGCCGGCGCTGCAGCGTCTGGCGCTAGCCGATACGAAAGTCCGCGACATGCCGCTGGTCGAGATTGCGGACCGCAACAGTGGGCTGCCGCTGCTGCGGCTGCCCAAGGGATTCAGCTACACCAGCTTCGGCTGGACCGGTGAGCAGATGGCCGATGGCGTAGCGACGCCCGGCCAGCACGACGGCATGGGCATCATTGCGCAGGATGGTGGCGTGCTGACGCTGGTGCGCAACCATGAAATCGTGTTTTCCGGCGAACCGCTCGGCGGTCGCCCGGCCTACGATGGGCTGGCGGCCGGGGGCACCACGACGCTGCGCTTTGATACCGCGCGTGGCGAGTGGCTGGACGCGCGCGCCAGTCTTGCCGGCACTTTCGCCAACTGCGCCGGCGGCGTTACGCCCTGGGGCAGCTGGCTGTCCTGCGAGGAAGCGGTAATCGATCTGGATGGGCGCCTCGGCCCGCGATTCAGCAACCGGCGCGAGTCACTGGAGCAGACGCACGGCTACGTATTCGAAGTACCGGCAGACGGTGCTGACGACCCGCAGCCGCTCAAGGCGCTGGGCCGCTTTCGCCACGAAGCCGTGGCCGTCGATCCGCGCAGCGGCATAGTTTATGAAACCGAAGACAACCTGCCGCGGTCCGGTGCGTATCGCTTTGTGCCGGAACGCGCCGGCGACCTGAGCGCCGGCAGTCTGCAGATGATGGCAATAGCCGGACGTGTCGACCTGAGTCGCGACGTGCCGCGCGACAGCTGGCTGGATGTCAGCTGGGTCGATATCGAAAACCCCGAGGCCGGCCACAACCCCGGCCGCCTGGACAGTGCCGGGGTCTATACCCAGGGCAAGCGCGCCGGCGGCACCTCGTTCCGACGGCTCGAGGGCTGCTGGTATGAAGACGGCCTGATCTACCTGACCGACACGACCGGTGGCAACGCCGGCTGCGGCCAGGTATTTGCCTACGACCCGGCTGAAGAACGCATCCGGCTGGTCTACGAATCACCCGACCGCGCGCTGCTCGATCATCCCGACAACGTTTGTGCGACGCCGGGCGGCGGACTGCTGCTGTGCGAGGACCGGCCGCGCAGCGTGCAGCGTATGTCGGCGCTGTCGCGCGATGGGGAGCTGATGCAGTTTGCGGCCAACAACATACAGCTAGACGAAGAAATCCACGGGCATCATGGTGACTTCCGCAAGAAAGAGTGGGCCGGCGCCTGCTTTTCGCCCGATGGTCAGTGGCTGTTCGTGAACATCCAGGGGCCAGGCGTCAGCTTCGCAATCACCGGGCCCTGGTCGGAGATCGGCGTCTAGCGCGCACGCGGCCCCGTATCGACTTATCCTGACTCCGCGAAACGTCTGTGGGTGCCTGCACTCGCCGGATCAAAGGAGTCGTCATGTCGCAAAAAAGTCCCACCCTGAGCCGGCGCCACGCCGCGGCGCTACTGGCTGCCGGCGCTGCGCTGCCGGCGACCCGGGCCGCCGAACACGCATCGCCGAGGAAAGCCTTCCTGCTCGTGCACGGTACCTGGCATGGCGGCTGGGTCTGGCGCGATGTGCGCAGGATTCTGGCCGCGCGTGGCCATGACGTGTTCACGCCGTCCTGTACCGGTTGCGGTGATCGCAAGCATTTGATGAGTCCGGACATCGGCCTGGACACGCACATCACCGATATCACCAACCTGATCGAGTACGAAGAACTCGATGACGTGATTCTGGTCGGTCACTCGTTCGCTGGACTGACCATCACCGGTGTCGCTGACCGTATGAAGGATCGCATTCAGCGCCTGGTTTATCTCGACGCGACGGCGCCGTCGGCGGCCCAGGAGTACGCGCCGTCCAGGGGCAGGGCGCGCTGGTCCATGCGATCGATGCCCCAGGTGGCCCCGGTCTGGCTGCCGGCGGCGATGGCGTAGACGCGCGCGTCCTCGGCCACGTACTTGACCCGGG
>CBFCXA010000225.1:0-4607 GCA_965601985.1 uncultured Chromatiales bacterium
AGACCACCCCCTTTGAAGGGTTCAGGAAAGTAGCGGCCAGTCCGGCAATGGTCGGCGCGGCGAGGATGGTTGCCAGGCTGACGCCCCGACCGAGCTGTCGCTGCAGCGCCCCGGCCAGGCGCACGGCGGCGATGGAATCGCCACCGAGATCGAAGAAATTCCGGTCGTGATCCACGCGGTCACGATCCAGCACCTCGGCCCAGATCGCCTCCAGCTGCCGGACCAGTGGGTCTCCGGACTCGGACGCGTGCCCAGTTGCTGCGCGTCGCGGCAGTGCCGGCAGCGCCGCGCGATCGAGCTTGGCATTTGCGTTCAGGGGCAATCGCGGCAGCTCCAGCCAGTCCTGCGGCAGCATGTAGTCCGGAAGTTCCGCGGCGAGATGCGCACGCAGCGCTGCCGCCGACCAGCCATCCGTGCCGCGCGCAGGTGCATCGTGCAGCCGACGATGCAATTCGCTGCCACCGGTTTCGCTGTCACGCCAGCGGCTGACCATGTCGATCGCGTCGCCAGCGATGTCGGCGTTAAGGAAGTAGTCGGGGCAGATGCCCTCGTGCACCCTGCGCGACCAGCACAACGGCAGTGTGTCGCCGGCAGCCACGTCGCGGCCGCCCGCGGGTAATGGAATGAACACCGGCAGCCAGGCCTGCTGGTGTTCGAAGTAGTTCATGGCCTGCCGAGGGTCGCTGCCGAGCATCGTCCAGAGCAGGAATCCGTCTACACGCCCGGCCCGCGTGATGTCGAACCGCACGGCGCCCGCGCCGCTGTCCTCGAGCGCGCCGGAGAAATCCAGCCGCTCGAACTCCGCAGCTTCGGCCAGCAGGCCGCTGGCCGGAAAATTGCGCAGGCACAGGCGCAGGTCGAAGCGCCGACCCTCGTGCGCGAACACGCGCTCGGCATAGTCGCGGGCGAGCGCTCCGAAGGCAGGCTGCTCGAGCAGCTCGAGCGGCAGCTCGGCCGGCGCGATCAGCGTGCGACAGCAGACCGGCACGGCGGTGTAGCGATCCGCAAACCAGTGGCGCGCGCGGTTCCAGATAGCTGTAATGCCGTCCGCGCTGCCGATATTGCCGATGATGCCCTGGGTGATTACATCCGCGCGTTCGATCGCCGGCAGCTCGGCTATGTCGCCGGTCAGCACGGTTATGCGATCCGCCAGGCCGAGCGCAGCGACCGTAGCGCGCGCGCGTTCCGCCGCGTCGGGCAGCAATTCCACCGCGTATACCTTCCGCGCGCCGGCTTCGACCGCCAGGCGCGCGAGCAGCGCCTGCTCGCCGGTACCGATGTCCAGCACCGTCTTCCCGACCGCGACCTGGGCGAACGCGGCGCGGTAATGCGCAAGGCGTTGCGGCTCGCTGCTCATCAGGTCGTAGAGAAAGGAATCGTAGACCTGGTACGGCCCGATGGACGGCCAGAACTCCGGCGTGTCGCGCCCGGCAGGCACGATGCACGCAAGCAGCCTGGCTTCGCCGTGCTCGTTCTCCCTGACCGCAACCGCCGCATCCTGCACTGACCGGTGCGAACGCAGTCGCGATTCGATTTCGGCCGGCTCGATACGGTAGCCGCGCCACTTCAGCTGCGCATCGCGGCGACCGAGAAATTCCAGCTGGCCGTCGTCGAGCAGGCGAAAACGATCGCCGCTTCGATACCAGCGCCGCCCGCGCCGCTGGATGAAGCGCTGTGCCGTCAGCTCGTCATCGCCAGCGTAGCCGCGCGCAATGCCCGGACCGCTGACCCAGAGCTCGCCGGCCTGACCCGGCGGCACGGGCTGCTCGTCTTCGTCGACGACCAGCAGCTCTAAGCCCGGCAGCGGGCGTCCGACGCTGCCAGGTCGCGTCCGCGCCAGATCCGCGCGCGAGAATTCGCGGCAGCTGAGCTGCCCGCCGGTCTCGGTGATCGCGTAGGTATTGAGCACGCGAACATGGTCGTCCGCGTGACGCTCGAGCCAGCGCTCGATGTCGGTCACTGGCAGGGCTTCCCCGCTGAGCACGACGAGCCGCAACGGCAGCTCTGCAACCGAGCCGAAAGCGTCCGACAACAGGTTCTGCCGAAACGCGGACGGCGTCTGGCTCAGCACCGTAATGCCCTCGCGTTGCAGGAGCGCGCGCAGCGCGGCGGGATCGGCGCGCGTTGCTGGCGGTACCGCGTGCAGGCGCGCACCGTGCACCAGCGCGCCCCAGGTCTCCCAGGCGGAAAAGCCGAAGCCGAAGCTGTGGCACCAGGACCAGGTATCAGTCTCGTCGAGCCGGTAGCGCTCGGTGAAGGGCCGGAACAGTTCCGCGACATTGCCGTGCGTGACCATCACGCCTTTCGGCTCGCCGCTCGAGCCGGAGGTGAAAACGACGTAGCACAGCTGGTCGGTATCGACCGGCGTGTCCAGCGGCGCATCGAAACAATGCACATGCGGCGGATCGCTTTCGTCCAGGCAATACACCGGCGCCGGACTCCCGGCCAACTGGCTGCGCCAGGCTACCGAGGTGAGTACGAGCGCCGGCCGGGCAACCGACAGCATTGCCCCGCGCCGGGAAGGCGGCAATACCGGGTCCAGCGGCATATACGCGCCGCCGGCTTTCAGCACCGCGAGCATGGCGATGAGCTGATCCGCCGGCCAGTCGAGACACAGCGCGACGATACGGTTCTGACCGACGCCCTGGTCGACGAGATAGCGCGCCAGCTGATTCGCGCGCCGGTCGAGTTCGCGGTAGCTGATTGCTTCACCGGCGCCGCTCAGCGCGATCGAATCCGGCCGCACGCGGGCCTGCGCCGCGAATTGCTGGTGCCAGGCCTGCGGTCCCGCACCGTGACCCGGCTGACGCCTTGCACCCGCTAGCGCAGACATGTCAGCCCCAGTACCGGCGGACGGCCCAGGTAAGCATCGAAATAACCCGGCCAGGTGACGGCGACGCCCGCATCGTCCATCTGTAGCGGTGACCAGCTCGCGTCGCGCAACCCGGCAGCGGCAAGTACGGACGCATAGGCATCAGCTGAGTACCAATAAACCGAAAAACCGAAGCTCTCACGGCCGGCGAGCATCTCGTAGCGAATCCGCTGCCCTTCGCGCAGCGGCCCTTCCAGTCGTTTACAGAAACCATAGGCCGCATATTCGCCGTCCCGTTCTTCAGGCACGGACGGGTTCTCGTTGATCGCTACGAAGCGCCCGCCCTGCTGCAGGCAGTCCGCGATGTTCACGCACATGCGGCGCAGGGTCTCGAGATCAGGCGCGTAATGCAGCAGGTAGGCCGCGGTGACCAGGTCGAAGTTGCCGAGCGCCGGCAGGCTGGCCGCGTCCGCGCAGTGATACTCGATGCCCAGCGGCGACCTTGATTCCGCTTCGCGGGCCAGGCGAACCATCTCGGGAGAAATGTCGACGCCGACCACGCTCGCGCCCCGGCGGGCCAGTTCGCGCGTGTAATGGCCGTCACCGCAGGCCAGGTCCAGCACACGCATTCCGCGCACGTCACCGGCAAGACCGAGAATCGTCGGTCGCTCGACGTAGCGGCGGACCGGCGAGTCCTTGCTGTCGCGATACCGCTCGGCAATCGCGTCGTACTGGGTGGCCATCAGACCGCGCGCCGGGCCGCCCAGGCCCTGAGCAGGTCGGCGCATTCCGTGGCGCATAGGCCGCCGCGCAGCTCCAGTCCGTCGTCGGCATTCGCCGCGGCCAGCTCATGCCCGGTAATCGCGGACATTTCGGCCAGGCCGGCACCGAATACGATCGACCTGAGTCCGGCGTAAAAGCAGGCGGCGCGGCACATGCGACAGGGCTCGACGGTTACGTACAAGCGCGCGCTGCCCAGATCGCCCAAGCGCCATTCCCGCCCCGCGAGGCGCAGCAGCTGCATCTCGGCATGCGCGGTCGGGTCGGCGGCAGCAATTACCTCGTTGTGGGCAACCAGCAGTTCGCCATCGCGCCACAGAGCGGCGCCAACCGGTGCCTCGCCCGCCATCAACGCCAGCCTGGCCTCGGCAATGGCCGCCTGCATCGCGACCGGATCGGCGTCAGTCATCCTCGCCCTGGTAGACGCAACCCGAGGTGCAGGTCTCATTGATCACCACGCGAGACAGCTGCGGCAGGTCCGGCTTGAGTCGCTGCCAGATCCAGCGCGCGAGCACCTCGCTGGTCGGATTCTCCAGCCCTTCGATGTCGTTGAGATAGTTATGGTCCAGCTGGTCGAACAGCGGCTTGAATGCCTGTTTGATGTCGGCGAAATCCATGATCCAGCCGGTGTGCTGGTCGAGTTCTCCGGCGACGTGGATCGCGCAACGCCACGAATGCCCGTGCAGGCGGCCGCACTTGTGGCCGGCCGGCACGTTCGGCAGCAGATGCGCCGATTCGAAAGTGAACTCCTTGTATATCTCCATGCTAGTCTCCGCGACCGCCGGGCGGGGCCGCGCACCGTGGAAGTCGATTGCCGGAATGGTTGATCGGGCCGGCGGCCGAGCCTGGCCGCCTGACTTTGTGGCTTGTTAAAGGTGTCGCCCCACCTGTTCATATTCTGCAATACTCGCGCGTCGGGCCGCTACAGGGGCGGCTCCGCGTCCGACAGGGAACCCGATCGAGAATGAGCGAAACCAGCAATATCCAGAGCATCGCCGTGATCGGCGGCACCGGC
>CBFCXA010000226.1:0-4607 GCA_965601985.1 uncultured Chromatiales bacterium
CCTGGCACGAAGAAATGATCGCGATGGCCTGGAAGCACAAGAATATCTACATCGGCTGCGACGCCCACCGACCCAGGTACTGGCCCGATGCGTTCACCCACTACATCAACAGTTTCGGCCAGGACAAGGTGATCTTCGGCACGGACTTCCCGGTGCTGCCGTTCAGGCGCACCATCGAAGACATTGACGCCTTGGGGCTGAAGCCACAGGTGCGGCGCAAGCTGCTGCGGGACAATACGGTCCGGATTTACGGGCTGGACGGCTGAGTCACCGCGGGCGGTCCGGCGGCTGACCGACGACGGTCCGGCCGGGGTCAGGCCTTGCGCGCCGCCCCGCTCTCCAGCAGGTCAGCGATCTGGTCGTCTCCCAGCCCAGCCTGCCGCAGCACTTCCTCGGTATGTTCGCCCAGGCGCGGCGCATGCCGGCGATTCTCGACGGGAGTACCGTAAAAAGTCACCGGGAAGCGGGTCATGCGGATCTGGCCTTCGCTGGGATGGTCGACATCCTGCCAGAAATCGACCGCGTTCAGGTGTGGGTCGTCCTTGAGCGATTCGAGCGTATTCATCACGATGGTCGGCACGCTGGTATCGCCGAATATCTCGATCCACTCGCCGGTGGTCTTGGTCGCCATGGTCCTGGCCGTTTCCTGGTACGTATCGTCGATGTTGCCGACGCGGTCCGCCAGCGTGGTGAAGCGTGGGTCTTCCAGAAGTTCTTCACGCCCCGCCTTGCGACAGAAGATTTCCCAGTGACTGTCCATGTAGGGCAGGATGGCAATGTAGCCGTCCTTCGTTTTGTACGGCTTGCGGTGATAGCTCATCAGGCGCTCGTAGCCGGGCTTACCCATCGGCGGTTCGAAGGTCATGCCCCACAGGTGTTCGGCCATCACGAAGTAGACCATGTGCTCAAACATCGGTACTTCGATTTCCTGGCCTTCCCCGCTGCGTTCACGGTGGAACAGCGCCGCATTGACTGAATAGGCAACAGCCATGGCAGTTGTCTTGTCGGCAATCACGGTTGGCAGGTACCGCGGCTCGCCGAGCACCATTTCGTTCAGCACCGCGACCCCGCCGGCAGCCTGGATGGAGTCATCCAGCGCACCCTTCGCGCCATACGGCCCGTTTCGGCCGTAGCCGTAAGTGCCGCAGTAAATGATGTCCGGTTTGACCGCCTTGAAGTCGTCGTAGGTCAGGCCGAGCTTGGTCATGACCTGGGGCCGGTTGTTGTGGATCACGACGTCGACGTCCGCGGCGATCTTCAGCAGGGCGTCGCGCGCGGCCGGCTGCTTGAGATCCAGCACGATATCGCGCTTGTTCCGATTGCAGGTCAGGTACAGCGCCGCCATGCCCGGGTGGCGCGAAGCGCCCAGACCGCGGTTGCTGTCGCCGCGTGGCGGTTCGACCTTGATGACCTCGGCTCCCATGTCGGCCAGGATCTGGCAGGCCCAGGGACCCAGCACGACGCTGGTCAGTTCGAGAATGGTAATGCCGTGCAACGGACCGGGCATGGTCGAGAACTCCCCCTGCGCAAAGCGCGAAATTGTAGCATCGCTGCGCAGCGCGGCCTGCGGAGCGCCGGGATAGCGCTCAGGCGGCGTCGGCGGTCAGCAGCTGCCGAATCTCGGCTTCCGCTTCGGCACGGCGCGGATTCTCTGCCGGCACCAGGCTCAGGAACTCTGCAAGCTGGCGCTCGGCGCCGACGCGGTCGCCGGATGCCGCATAGGCTTTGGCGAGGTGATAATGAATTACCGGCAGTTGCTGGCCACCGGCCAGCGCACGCTCGAGAAACTGCACGGCGATCCGCGCGTCGCCGGTTTTTAAATAGGCCCATCCCAGTGTGTCCAGTTGCGCCGGATCGCTGCTGTCGCTGAAGCCGCGGACGAGTTTCAACGCGCGCCTGTGGCTGTCGGCGTCGTCCCGATAATCCAGCAGCAGAGAGGCCAGATTGTTCGCCACGCGCGGCACATCGGGGTAAGCCTCAAGCGAGCGCTCGTATACAGCGATCGCATCATCCGGCCTGCCCAGACCTGTGTAATGACTGCCGAGCAGGAGCGTGAGGTCCGGCTGACCGGGATTTGCCTCGAGCCCGCGGCGGAAGACCCGGGCGCGTTGATCGGGTTCACGATCGAACGTGCTGGACAGGACGATATAGGCCTGCAAGCTGCCCGGATCCGCTGCAATGGCCTCCTCCAGCGGGCCACGAGCGGCTTCCAGCTCGCCGCGACGGACCAGGTTGCCGCCCAGCAGAATCCGCGCCGCATTGCTGCCAGGGTTATTAGCGAGAAACCGTTCGGCTGCGCTGCCGGCCCGATCGAGTTCGCCGGCGACGGTCAACGACCCGACCAGGCCTTTCAGGGCGAATTCGCTGGCCGGATCACGCAGCAGCGCATTTTCGAAACTGTCCGCGGCCGCAAGCGGTTGTTCGCGCGCCTGCAGGACTTTGCCCAGCTGAATCGACCCGATGCCGCGCGGATCACCCGCGTCGATGAGCCGGCGGGCGTAGCCCTCGGCCGCGTCGAGCTCGCGCCGCGCAATGGCGGTTTCGGCCAGGCCGCTCAGCGCGACGGCGCTGTCGTCATCCAGCGCGAGCAGGCGCGCATAAAGCGCCTCCGCATCTTCATACTGACCACGCTGCTGCAACAGCACGCCGAGTTCGCCGAGCGCCTCGGCGCTGGCCGGCGAGACTTCCAGGACCCGCCGGTACACGTCCTCTGCCAGCGGCGCCGCGCCCAGCGCTGCATGGCTTCGCGCCAGCAGCACCAGCGCGTATTCGTTACCCGGAGAAGCACGCACCGCGCGTCGCAGGTCGGAAACCGCCTCTGAATAGCGTCTTTCCGCAAAGGCAAGCTCGCCCCGCAGCTGCAGGGCTGCAACATTCCCCGGGTCGACCGCCAGTACCGCATCCAGTTCGCGGGCCGCCGACGCAAGGTCCCCATCCGCGACGAGAGTCGCGGCCATCCGATTCCTCGCCGCCAGGCCAACCTCGGTATCCGGCGCGGCGGCGATAACCTCGCCGTAGACTTCGCGGGCTTCGGTCATCCGCTCGACACCCTCGTAGAAAGTGCCCAGCATGACGCGAGCCTCGAGATTCTCCGGATGCGCGGCCACAAAGTCCTGCAGCGTGCGCTCCGCCAGATCCGGCTCGCGCAAGGTAGCGGACTGAAACCGCGCCAGCGAAAACACCGCCTGCTCATCGTCGGGCGCCGCCTCCACCGCGGATCGCAGCACCTGTTCAGCCGCCTGCCTGTCACCCTGACTCAGGAAAAACCTCGTCGCGTTGTCGACGATGTTCTGGTCATCGGGGTAGTCGGCCAGCAACGACCGCAGCTCGTCGGCCACCGCGTCCTTCTGCCCCATGAGGTTCATCACGTCGATTCTCGCCTCGCGCAAGGGCTTGGCTTTGTCGGCGCCCACCCGATCTATGGCCCGGCTCAGGTCGGCATATGCGAGCTGCGGATCGACGCTGAGCAGCGTCAGTCCCCGCTGCAGCGCCGCAGCGACATTGCCGGGCTCTTGCGCGACCAATGCATCGAGATAATCGAGCGCTGCGTCCGTCTCCCCGTCCAGCAGCGCGAGGCGAGCCTGCATCTGCAGCACCTGTGCATTCCCTGAGTCGATGCCGGCGGCATCCAGCACCAGCTCACGCGCGTCCTCCACGTTGCCCGACGCCAGGATTATCTCGGCCAGGTAGATGCGCGCGTCGGCGTTTCCGGGGTCCTCCTCGATAACGATGGGCAGCTGCTGCAAGGCATCGTCGACTTTGTTCTCGGCACGGGCGATCTGCGCGAGCAGCCAGCGTGCCTCGAGATTCCGGGGCTGAATCTGAATCGCATTTTTTGCCTCGAGTTTCGCCCGCTCGAACTCTTCGGCCGCAAACAGGCTCTCGGCGTTTGCCAGGTAACGGGCTGCACGTTGCTCAGGCGAACCGCAGCCGGCAATCAACAATACGGCCGCGACGATGAGCAGGGTTCGCTGTCGATTCGCTAGCACCACAGTTGGACTCCACGAGAGATCGATGGCATGCGCCGCTGTTTATTATCGCTCGGCGACGCGAGTGGCGCACACGACTGCATCCCAGGATCTGGAATACCGCGCGGAAAAAAGAAAACCCCGCCGAAGCGGGGTTCTCGCTTGCCCCAGACTCGGGGCGAATCAGACTCGGAAATCCAATCAGGCAGCCGCGCGGCGACGTACCCAGCCGAGCAGGCCGAGCGCGGAACCGAACAGCCAGACGGCAGCCGGTACCGGAACGACGGTGCCGGTAATCTCCAGCGTGGACGCAACCAGCGTACCGCAGGTGACCTGGCCGTCGGCGCTCTCATACCGGATCGGGCCGCCAGTCTCACAGGAGCCCTGTGCGCTGCCGCGACGGTACTCACCCTGCGTGGTGGTAATCGAACCGTCCTCGCCAATCGTCAGGTTGGCAAGCACGCCCGAAAGGGTCTCCAGCAATGTTTCGCCGGTCGGGTCATAGATGTCGATTTCAGTGAGCGATGTCCCGTCGCCGCTGTTACCCCAGCTGCGAATACTGCCTTCGCCATCGCCGAGCTGCCCAGGCGTACACAGCACGCCCGAGAAATCGGCAAACCCGCACTGGAAGCCCGGGTC
>CBFCXA010000227.1:0-4604 GCA_965601985.1 uncultured Chromatiales bacterium
CCGTGAGCACCGAGTAGCTGGACGCGAGCTGCTCCAGCACGATGTCCTCGACCTCCAGGCCGCAGCGCTGTACGCACTTGATGATGTTCTGCGCCGCACTGGCCGCGCCCGTGACCATGTGCACGCGCGCCTCCAGCCGCACCCCGGACATGCCGATGGGCTCACGGATTCCTTCCTGGCCGTCGATCACGAATTCCTGCGGCAGCACATGCAGGATGCGCTGGTCGGCCGGGATCGCGACTGCCCGCGCCGCATCGATCACCCGGTCGACATCGCCGCGCGTGACCTCTCGGTCGCGAATCGCAACGATGCCGTGCGAATTCAGACTGCGCACGTGGCTGCCGGCAATACCGGCGTAGACGGAATTGATCTCGCAGGCGGCCATCAGCTCGGCGCCCTCGATCGCACGCTGAATCGAGTTCACCGTCGACTCGATGTTGACGACCACGCCCTTCTTCAATCCACGCGACGGGTGCATGCCGAAGCCGATGACCTCGAGCTCGCCGTCTTCCTGCAACTCACCGACGATCGCCACGACTTTGGACGTGCCGATGTCCAGCCCGACGATGATGTTCTTGTCTTCGCGCTTAGACACGCGGCCTGACCCCTGCACTCACGACTTCCGTTGCCATCGCGCCGTCTTTCCAGCCGATTGCGAAACCGTTGGTGTAACGCATGTCCACGTAGTCCACCTGCGCAGCCCGCGCGCTGATTACGCCGTCGTAGGCCGCGAAAAATCGCCCCAGACGCTGATCCAGTGCGTCGCCGCCCAGTCGCACGGTAACCCCGTTGCTGAGCCTGAAAGTCCAGGCACCGCGGTCATCCAGAGACAGGCTGGAGACAGTCAGCCCGCGCTGCTCCAGCTGTTTCTCGATACGCAAATACAGCCCGGCGACACGGGACTCGGAACCGGCCGGGCCATTCAGCCGCGGCAGCTCGGCAGGCAGTCTCGATGCATTCTCGACGAACAGCTCGCCCTGCAGATTCAACAGACCGCGCTCACCCCAGCAGGCCGCCGGGACCTGCTCGGTAACGTTCACCACTACCGTCGCAGGCCAGCGACGTTGCACCGTTGCATCGGCAACCCAGGGGATGCCGTTCACCTCGTCGCGGATGCGCTCGAGGTCGATACTGAAGAAACCGCCGGCGACCTGTTCGGTCACCACGGACTCGAGTTCCATGGCGGAGACGCGTTCGAACGGTGCGTTGACGACGATCGCATCGATCGGCCGGTTCATCAGCCATACGGTCGAGACATAGGCAGCCGTCGCCACCAGTCCGGCGACCGCGAAGCCGAGCAGCCGGTGCCAGTTCGGTCGCGGCCAGGGGATCCGCGGTCTGGCCGCGTCACTGCTGCGCCGGCGGTTCTTGCGCCGCGCCATCAGCTGACCCTCCCGAAGCTGGTTTCCAGGATGCGCCAGCACAGCTCGTCGAAATCGATTCCGGCCTCGGCTGCCGCCATCGGCACCAGACTATGCCCGGTCATGCCCGGCACCATGTTGACTTCCAGCAGCAGGGCCTCGCCCTGCTCGTCGAGCATGAAATCGACACGGCCCCAGCCGATGCCGCCGACGGCCCGAAACGCCTGGGCGCACAAGTGGGAATAAGCGCTGATCGCCGCCTCATCGAGCCCGCAGGGACAGACGTAGCGCGTATCGTCGCTGAAGTACTTGGCCTGGTAGTCGTAGAAGCCGTCGTCCACGTCGATGCGCACCAGCGGCAGAACTTCGCCCTGCAGGACGCCCGCGGTGTATTCCGCACCATTGACCCAGCGCTCGGCAAAAACCTCGCAGCGACAGGCTGCGGCCGTCTCCCAGGCCGCCGGCAATTCGGATGCCCGGCTCACACGCGCCAGCCCGATGCTCGAGCCTTCCGCGGCCGGCTTGACCATCATTGGCAGACCGAGTGCATCGATCGCTGCATCGAAGTCCTGCGGACCCCTGAGCAGGTAATAGGCCGGCGTGGCCAGACCCGCGCCGACCAGCAGGCGTTTGCTGCGCAGCTTGTCCATGCTCAGCGCGCAGCCGAGCACGCCGCTGCCGGTGTACGGGATGTCGAGTTGTTCGAGCATTCCCTGCAGGCTGCCGTCTTCGCCGCCGCGGCCGTGCAGCGCGATCCATACCCGGTCGTAACCGTCGATCAGCCGGGCCAGCGGTCCCTCGGCGGGGTCGACCGCTTCGGCCTGCACACCCCGACGACGCAGGGCATCGCAGACGGCCGCGCCGGACATCAACGAGATCTCGCGTTCGGCCGATGCACCGCCAAGCAGCACCGCAACGCGCCCGAAGGCGTCCGGCGACTCGACCGGGTAGCGCTGGGTGTCGTCCATCGGCACGCTAATCCGCCCGCTCGCCGAGTACGTGCACTTCGAGCTGCAGGCGCACGCCATGGCGCGCGGCCACCTCGTCGCGCACCAGCTCGATCAATGCTTCTACGTCCGCAGCGCTTGCCTCACCGGTATTGATGATGAAGGTCGCGTGCTTGGCCGAAACCTCGGCACCACCGACGCGCCGGCCCTTCAGCCCTGCGGTTTCGATCAGCCTTGCGGCAAAGTCGCCAGGCGGATTCCGGAACACCGAACCACAGCTGGGCAGGCCCAGCGGCTGACTGTCCTGGCGATTCCGTAGCATCTGCTTGACCCGCTGCAGCGCGCCTTCCGCCTGGTCTTCCAGCGCGAAGCGGGCCGACAGGAACCACTCGCTGTCGCCGCCGCGCACTTCACGGTAAGCGATCGCGAAGTCCTCCGGAGAGCGCCGATGCACTTCGCCGGCGCGGTCAATGGTCTCGACCGAATCGACCCGGTCCCAGGTCTCACCGCCGAAGGCGCCGGCATTCATGCGCAGCGCACCGCCGACGGTGCCGGGAATGCCGGCAAAGAACTCCGCCGGGCCCAGGCCCCAGCGCGCGCAACGTCGGGCAAAGCTGGTGCAGGGCACACCGGCTTCGGCATCCACCAGCCCGCCGTCGAGGCGACTTACCCGGCTGAGTGCTCGCGAGGTGTTCAGCACCACGCCGCGCACGCCGCCGTCGCGTACCAGGAGGTTGCTGCCCAGGCCGACCCAGTGCATTTCGGTCTGCGGGTCCAGGTCGCGCAGGAACTCGATGAGCTCATCACGGGAGCCGGGCTGGAAATACACTTCCGCCGGCCCGCCGACGCGCCACGAGGTATGCCGCGACATCGGCTCATTGCGGAGCACAGCCGCGCCGCTGTCAGCCATCGCAGCCATCATGATTTGCGCCTCGCGAAGCGCGCCGCAGCCAACTGTTCCGGCAGCAGGCCGGCGGCCGCGCCGATGCTGCCCGCGCCCATGGTCAGCAGCAGGTCGCCTTCGACAAGCACGCCGGACAGCAGTTCCGGCAGGTCGTCGAGTTCAGCGACGAACACCGGCTCGACCTGGCCGCGGCTGCGCAAGGCGCGACAGATCGCACGCCCGTCGGCGCCGCTGATCGGTTCTTCTCCGGCGGCATACACCTCGGTCACGAACACCAGGTCTGCCGCGGACAGTACTTCGGCAAAGTCGTCCAGCAGGTCGCGCGTGCGCGTATAGCGGTGTGGCTGGAACACCAGCACCAGGCGCCGTTCCGGCCAGGCCGCACGCGCGGCCTGCAGCGTCGCGGCGATCTCGGTCGGGTGGTGACCGTAGTCGTCGACGCATAGCACGCGACCACCCGGGGTATGCGCATCCCCCAGCTGTTGCAGCCGACGGTCGATGCCCTCGAAACCGGCCAGCGCCCGTTGCAGCGCAGAGTCGTCCAGCTCCAGCTCGTGCGCGACCGCGCAGGCCGCGAGCGCATTGCGCACGTTGTGATTGCCTGGCAGGTTCAGTGTGACCGGCAGCGGCTGGTCGCGGCCCGGCAGCAGTACGCCGAATTCCGTGCAGATACCGCGAGCGCGGATGTCGACCGCGCGCACGTCAGCTTCCGCCGCCGTACCATAGGTCAGCGTCGCGCGCTTGACCTCATCGAGGATTGCGACAACGCCGGGATCATCTAGACACAGCACGGCCAGGCCGTAGAACGGCAGATTGTGCAGGAATTCGACGAAGGCGCCGCGCAGCTGATCCAGGTCGCCTCCGTAAGCGCCGAGATGATCCGCGTCGATATTCGTGACGACCGAAATGGTCGGCTGCAGGTGCACGAAGGACGCGTCGCTCTCGTCGGCTTCCGCAACCAGGAAGCGGCCGGCGCCGAGGCGGCCATTGGTATCCGCACTGCGCAGCCGGCCGCCGATCACGAAGGTCGGGTCTTCGCCGGCCTCGGCCAGCACGCTGGCAATCAGACTTGTCGTCGTTGTCTTGCCGTGTGTGCCCGACACGGCGATACCCTGCCGGAAGCGCATCAGCTCGCCGAGCATTTCGGCACGGCGCACCACCGGCTTGCGCGCTGCCTGCGCGGCCTCGACCTCCGGATTGGTCGGGTCGATTGCGCTGGAAACGACAATCACGTCTGCATCACCGAGGTTCTCGGCACGATGGCCGATGGCGATCTCTGCGCCCATGGCGCGCAGACGCCGGGTCACGGTGGACTCGCGGAGGTCCGAGCCCTGAACCTGGTAACCGATGTTGAGCAGCACTTCGGCGATGCCGCCCATGCCGACGCCACCG
>CBFCXA010000228.1:0-4586 GCA_965601985.1 uncultured Chromatiales bacterium
TGCATCGATGCGATCGCCAGGGGCCATCAGCGCACGATATTCGATCGCGAGTTGCTCCAGGCCGAGCGCTTTCTGCACCTCCGCCGCGATGATCCGGCACAGCTCGATCGAATAGCCGGTGATTTCGCCATCCGCGCCCTGGTGCGACAGCGGCAGCGCATCCGGCACATAGCCGAACACGATGCGCCCGGCATCGGCGATCCGGCCCAGCGTTCCGGTAGTTTTTTGCTGCGCCTGTGCCGGAAGCACCAGCAGCGCGGCCAGGGCAAGCAACAACAGTTGTCGGTTCATAGTCGGTATCGCCTGGGCTCGACAGACAAAAAAGGTTAGCACGGGCCCGAGCACGCTGACGGCGGCGCGAAACGCCGTTTCCGGCTACTGCTCGGGTAGAGAATAGGCAACAAGAAAGTCCGATATATTATTGAAACCTTTGAATATATGACCGCCCGCCGCCACCACGACGAATTGCCGACCGTCCACTGAGTAGGTCATCGGTGTGGCCATCGCCGGCGCCGGGGTATCGGTCTCCCAGAGTTTCGCGCCGGTATCGATGTCGAAGGCGCGGAACTTCTCGTCGGCGCTGGCACCGATGAACACCAGCCCGCCCGCGGTGACGGTCGGGCCGCCTGCCAGCGGCGTGCCGAATTCCAGCGGGATCGGCACCGGCATCAGGTTCTTCAGCGTACCCAGCGTGAACCGCCAGGCCGTGGACGTATCGCCGGTCAGATCAATTGCGGCCAGCTCGCCCCAGGGCGGCGCGGTACAGGGCGTAAAAATCGGCGACATCACCGGTGCGAACTCGTAGGAATACGGCGTACCCGCCATTTCCATCGGAGGCCCGAGTGGCCCGACCCGCGGCTGATTCATCACCTCGGGCGGAATCTCGTCGGTACGTGTCAGGCGCAGGAACATCGGCGTACTGGAAATCGGCAGCACGAGGCGCTGGCGCTGCGGGTCCCAGGCCGCCCCGCCCCAATTGTTCACCGACGCGCCGGGCGAACGCAGACTGCCTTCGAAACTCGGCGGTTCATACAAGCCGCCGCGGCGCATGCTAGTGATCTTGTCGCGGCAGGCATTGCGGTCGAACACCGTGAAGCCCCAGGCATCGTCCGGGCTGATGCCGATCGGGTGCAGGGGCTCAGGCTTGAGCGGGAACGGTTGCGTCGGTGACAGTACTTCACCCGGCACGCCGTCGGTCGGGACCGGCCGCTCTTCGACGCCGAACACCGGTTCCCCGGTCTCCCGGTGCAGCACGAAGATCAGCCCCTGCTTGGTCAGCTGAATCACCACCGGAATGCGTTCGCCGTCGCGCTCGAGTTCGACCAGGATCGGCTGCGACGGCAGGTCGAGGTCCCAGACGTCGTGGTGCACGACCTGGAAATGCCAGGCCACCGACCCGTCGGCGCGATTGAGCGCGACGACCGAGTTGGCGTAGCGATTATCGCCCGGACGCAAGCCCCCGAAATTATTCGGGCCCGCGGTCGCGGTCGGCAGGAACACCAGCCCGCGTTCTTCATCCGCCGACATCATGGTCCAGACGTTCGCGCCGCCGGTGCGGGCCAGGCTTTCCGGTGTCCAGTCCGCTGCCGCGGGATCGTCCGGGTCGCGCGGTATCGGGTCGAAGGACCAGCGCAATTCGCCACTGCGTGCATCGAAGGCGCGCACCGCGCCGCTCGGATTGTCGGCGCGCCAGAACTTGGTGTTATCGGCACTGCCAACGATGACCAGGTCGCCAGTAACCAGCGGTGGTGCGGAGAACTGCACGTCGCCGTCGTTCATGTCCGGCACCTCCGAGAAGATCTCGGGCCAGAGGTTGACCTCGCCCCGCACGCCAAAGTCCGTGCAGGGTTCGCCGTTGCGTGCATCCAGCGCGATCAGCCGCAGGTCACGGGTCGCGGTATAGACGCGATGCGCACAGACCGCACTCGCCTGTGCCTGGCTGTCCGGCCAGTACGCCACGCCGCGGCACAGGTACTTGCTGCCCGTCCCGGCGAGCGGAATCTGCGGATCATGAACCCAGCGCTCCTGCCCGGTTGCCGGATCGAGCGCAATCACGCGGTTCATTGCGGCGCACAGCACCAGGTGCCCGCCGGCATCCGCCGGCAGCAAGATCGGAGTGACGTTGAGCGCCGCGCCGGCGCGCAATTCCGGATACCGCCCGGTATCGCCGGTGCGATACGACCAGGCCAGCTCTAACAGGCCTACGTTGCCGCGATGGATCTGCGCCAGCTCGGAATAGTGCGAGCCGCCGGCGTCGCCGCCATAGTGCGGCCAGTCGGACGCGGTCGAGACCGAAAACAGGCTACCGGCGCAGGCCACCGTCAGCGATATGGCAAAAGGGCGAAAAAAGGCGGTCCCGGTCACTAGAGTCGCATCGCCGCTTGCCTGAAAAACTCGCCAGAGATTGCGCCGCGATAAGTTACAGGTCAACGACCGGCAACTCGGCGTAGCGCGCCTGCAGATCGAGCTTCTCCAGGTCCGGACCGGACGCATCGAGACTGTCGGCAGCAGTGTTGCGAAGATCCCGGACGGTCTGCGCTGACAGCACCACGACAATGTCGGTATCGGCCTGAAGCGCGAATGGAAACTCGTGCCAGGTTTCCAGGTGCATGGCGAAACCTGCGGAGCCATCGAAGCGAAATGCACGCAGGGCAGCCAGATCCGGCACCGGCGCGGGCGGAGCCATCACCAGCACGAATGGCTTGCCGCCCAGCGGCAGGAACGACTGCGTGTGGCGGAAATGCCGTTCCAGGAAACGTACCCGCGGTGTGCGTGGCTGGATCCTGGCCAGCGACAGCTCGGTCGGTCCTTCGCACTCGTAGGCAACCGGCCGGCTGGTGACCACGGCCTCGTCATAGAAGGGCGCAACATTCCGCGTCCTCTCGTCATGGGTAAGCAGAATGCCGAAGGGCGCGAGCCTGTCAGGCTCGGGCGGCTCCGCAGCCAGCGTTGAGGTTTCGGCAGTCTTTGGCATGCAGGCAGAAAAGGACGAGGGTCGCCAAGCGGTTTGATAAACTTCGAGAGTTTAAGGGATTAGGGATCTGCGCGCGTGTACATCAACTTCTGGTACCCCATCTGCACCTCCGCCGAACTGGTGCGCGACGAACCGCGCCGCGTCGAACTGCTCGGCGTCAGACTGGTGGCATATCGCGACGAAGCCGAAAACCCGCACGTATTGAGCGACACCTGCATCCATCGCGGCGGTTCCCTGAGCAAGGGGAAAGTCGTAGGCGACTGCCTGCAATGCCCCTATCACGGCTGGCAGTTTGCAGGCGACGGGCAGTGCGCGTCGATTCCGTCCATGGAGGGCAAGAAGCCGCCAGCCCGTGCCAAGATCGACAGTTACCCGGTCCACGAAGCCTATGGCGTCGTGTTCGCCTTTCTCGGCGACCTGCCGGAAGCCGAGCGGCCGCCGGTGCCGGTGGTCGAGGAATGGGACAAGGAAGGCTGGCGCGTCGGTGAGCCGGTGGTGTTCGAAATCGACGCATTCTACGAGCGCTCGATCGAAAACGGCCTCGACCCGGTGCACAACGAGTTCGTCCATCCCACGCAGGGTTCGCCACGGGTTGGCGAAGACCAGATCACCATCGAGCCCGACGACTGGGGGGCGCGCTTCATGGTCAATTTCAGCGGCTATGCCGATGCCGAAGCGCGCGAGAAGATCAACGAGATCGAGGACGACCAGGGCATGCGCGCCGGCACCTGGTACACCGGCCCGAACGCGATGGTCACCGGCATCTACCTGCCCGGCGGCTACGACTTCGTGCAGTACTTCTTCGAAGCGCCGCTTTCAGGCGGGCGCACACGGATCTTCTTCGTCAATACGCGCAATAACAATCTCGAAGCGAAGAACGACCAGTGGATCGTCGACACCAACATGAAGGTCGCAGCCGAAGACCAGGCCATTGTCGAGAACCTTTGGCCGGTGGAGACGCCGGACACGCTAACCCGTGAACTGCTGACGCCGGGCGATGCGGTGATCGTGAAGTACAGGGAGGACCTGGCGGACTGGCAGCATCGCGGCTGGCGGATCGACTGGGACCGTCTCAAGGCCACCGAGCACAAGGCCGGTTACTGCATCCCGAGCCCGGCCCGCCGCGAGGCGGGCAACTGGGTGCTCGAATCAATACCGCTGCTGCCGGCCGGTGAGGCGAAGGCCGCGGCAAAAAGCGCCTAACGACCGACGCCGAGCGGGCGATCAGCCGTTCGGCCGGATAATGATCTTGCCCTTGCGGGCCGCGCCGGTCCGCTGCTGGTGCGCGTACGCGTCAAGAAACTCGTCCAGCGTATAGGTGCCGGCAATCGCCGCTTTCAGTTCGCCGCTGGCGATCAGCCCGGCCAGGCGCTCATAGATGCCGGCCAGTTCCTCCGGCGAGTAGCCGTGCATCATGTTCATGCCTTCCAGCGTGACCTCGCGCAGAAACAGGTCCTGGAACGCCATGTGGCAGGCCTCACCGGTCATGAAACCGTAGTTGATCACCCGGCCACCCTGCGCGACACAGCGCGCGATCACCACGGTGGCCGGACCGGCCACACAGTCGATGCCGGCCACCACCGGCGCGCCGACGGTCGCTTTACTGACCTGC
>CBFCXA010000229.1:0-4585 GCA_965601985.1 uncultured Chromatiales bacterium
TGATGGTCTATGTCGAAGACCGCGCCGAGTACGTGCCGGTAGACGAGACCAAGCCGGAAGAAAAAGTGCTGAACATTTCCGGTACCGAGTTCCGGCGCCGGCTGGCCGAAGGCCTCGACATTCCGGAATGGTTTTCCTACCCGAAGGTGGTCGAAGAGCTGCGTCGCTCCTATCCGCCGCGTCACAAGCAGGGGTTTACGGTGTTTTTCACCGGGCTGTCCGGATCGGGCAAATCGACCATTGCCAATGCCCTGATGGTCAAGCTGCTGGAGAACGGCGCACGGCCGGTCACGCTGCTGGACGGGGACCTGGTGCGCAAGAACCTGTCCAGCGAACTCGGTTTCTCCAAGGAGCACCGGGACCTCAACATTCTGCGCATCGGCTACGTGGCTTCCGAGATCACCAAGAACGGCGGCGTGGCCATTTGCGCACCCATTGCGCCCTATACCGCCACGCGGCGCCAGGTGCGCGACGGTATCGAGTCCTATGGCGGTTTCATCGAGGTGCACGTCGCCACACCGCTGGAGGTCTGCGAGCAGCGCGACCGCAAAGGCCTGTACGCGAAGGCGCGCGCCGGTCTGATCAAGGAGTTCACCGGCATATCGGACCCCTACGAGGAGCCGCAGAACCCCGAAATCCGCATCGACACCGTGGGCCTGAGCCCGGATCTCGCCGCGCACCGCGTCCTGGTGAAGCTGGAAAGTCTGGGCTTCATACGCTAGCGTCTCACAGGTGCGGCCACGCTCCGGGGCCGCAGCCTCGAGTCCCGGGAGGAGGCAAAAAAGCCACCTGGCATGCCAGGCAAGATCTACGTCAAGACCTTCGGTTGTCAGATGAATGAGTACGACAGCAGCAAGATGCTGGACGTGCTCAGGGACAGCCACGGGCTGGAGCAGGTCGGCGACGCGGAAGCGGCCGACATTCTGTTGCTGAATACCTGTTCGGTGCGTGAGAAAGCACAGGAAAAGGTGTTCTCGCTGCTCGGTCGCTGGCGCGCGCTGAAAGAACAGCGGCCGGAGCTGGTCATCGGCGTCGGTGGCTGCGTGGCCAGCCAGGAGGGCGACGCGCTGGCGCGGCGGGCACCGGTGGTCGACATCGTGTTCGGTCCGCAGACCCTGCACCGTTTGCCGGTGATGCTGGACCGGGTCCGCCATCATGGCGCGCCGGTGGTCGACGTGAGTTTCCCGGAAATCGAGAAGTTCGACAGCCTGCCGGAACCCCGCGCCGACGGCCCGACCGCGTTCGTGTCGATCATGGAAGGTTGCAGCAAGTACTGCAGTTTCTGCGTGGTTCCCTATACCCGTGGCGAGGAGATCAGTCGCCCGCTGGATGACGTGGTCGCTGAAGTCGTGCGGCTGGCCCAGCAGGGCGTACGCGAAATCAATCTGCTGGGGCAGAACGTGAACGCCTACCGGGGTCCGACGCACGACGGCGCAATCGTCGACCTCGCTACCCTCATTCGTTATGTTGCCGCGGTACCGGAAATCGAGCGCATCCGCTTTACGACGTCGCATCCGGTCGAGTTTACCGATCGGCTGGTACAGGCCTACGCCGACGTCTCCAAGCTGGCGAATTACCTGCACCTGCCGGTGCAGAGTGGATCGGACCGCATCCTGGCAGCCATGAAGCGGGGTCATACCGCCATCGAATACAAGGAAAAGATCCGCCGGCTGCGCGAAGTGCGCCCGGATATCAGCGTGTCGACCGATATCATCGTCGGCTTTCCGGGAGAGACGGAGGAAGATTTCAACGCGACCCTGCGCCTGACCCGGGACTTAGGCTTCGATCAGTCATTCAGTTTCGTCTACAGCGCGCGCCCTGGGACGCCGGCGGCCGCACTGCCGGACCCGGTGGACAAGGCCGTCAAGCTCGCGCGCCTGGACCGGCTGCAGGCGCAGATCAACTTACAGGCTGCCGCGATCAGCGAAGGCATGGTCGGCAGCTGCCAGCGCGTGCTGGTCGAGCGGCCGTCACGTCGCGACCCCGCGCAGCTGGCCGGGCGCACCGAAAACAACCGATGGGTGAATTTCGATGGTGGTGAAACCCTGATTGGACAGTTTGCGGACGTGCTGATCACCGAAGCCCTGCCCAATTCGCTGCGCGGGCGGCTGGCCACCGGAGCGCAGGCGGCGTGAGCGCAGCTGCCGCGGCTACCGATATCGTGCTGGAGCCCGCAGACAACGCGGCGCTGGCCAATCTCTGTGGCCAGTTCGACGAGCATCTGCGCCAGATCGAAGAACGACTGGGCGTGCGTATCAGCAATCGGGGTAACCGTTTCCGCGTGGTTGGCCCGGCCGCGCCGGCGGAAGCCGGCGCGCGCGTGCTGCGCGAGCTATATGCACTGGCCGGCAGCGAAGCGCTGGATCCGGGCCGCGTGCACGTATGCCTGCAGGAAGCCGCGGCCGATGCGGAACAGCCTCTGCCCGAGGCGCCGCCGGCCGAAAGCGACGAGCTGCTGATCCGCACTCGCCGCGCGCGGGTTCGGCCGCGCGGCAGCAATCAGCGTGCCTATATTCGCAGTATTCGCGACAACGACCTGAGCTTCGGCATCGGGCCGGCCGGTACCGGAAAGACCTATCTGGCGGTGGCCAGTGCGGTCGAGGCACTCGAGCAGGACCGCGTGCGCCGTATCGTGCTGGTGCGGCCTGCAGTGGAAGCGGGCGAGCGCCTCGGTTTTCTGCCCGGGGACATGTCGCAGAAGGTCGACCCCTATCTGCGACCGATGTACGACGCACTGTACGAGATGCTCGGTTTCGATCGGGTAGCGCGTCTGGTCGAGCGCAACGTGATCGAGGTTGCACCGCTGGCCTTCATGCGCGGACGCTCGCTCAATGAAAGTTTCGTCATTCTGGACGAAGCACAGAACACCAGTACGGAGCAGATGAAAATGTTCCTGACGCGCATGGGTTTCGGCTCGCGTATGGTGATCACCGGTGACATTACCCAGGTCGATCTGCCCCGCAACCAGACCTCCGGGCTGCGGCAGGTGATCGGCATCCTCGAAGGCGTGGCCGGTATCAGTTTCACGTTCTTCTCGCCGCGTGACGTGGTGCGACATTCGCTGGTTCAGCGCATCGTCGAGGCCTATGACGACTCGTCGTCAGCCGGAGACGATGGCTCCGGCGCCGCAACGTGAGCGCGGCAGCAACGGCAGTGGTAGAGGTCGAAACCTCGCAGGAGAAGTCGGCTCAGCCCCCGTCCGGGCTGGACGTCACCGGCTGTATAGACGTGGCACTGGCGGCCGCCGCATGTGATGCACACGCACTGGGCCTGCGCTGGGTGGAAGCCGCAGAGAGCGCTGCGCTGAACCAGCACTACCGCGGCAAACCCGGGCCGACCAATGTGCTCGCTTTCCCCGCGCCCCGCCTGCCGGGCTTGCCGAAAGGACAGACCGGCTACCTGGGCGACCTGGTCGTCTGCGTCCCGGTGCTCGAGGCGGAGGCGGCCGAGCAGGGCAAGACGCTTGAGGCACATGCTGCGCACCTGCTGATTCACGGCTGCCTGCACCTGGCCGGCTACGAGCACGACACGGGCGCCGACGCAGAACGCATGGAGCGTCTGGAGACCGAGGTGATGGCCGCGCTCGGCTACGCCGATCCCTATCGCCCGCGGCCCGATGGTGCGGCTGATGACTGACGAGTCCAGGCCGGGTGACGAGAACGGGACGGGCTGGCTGGCCCGGATGAAGGATATCCTGCGCGGCGAGCCGTCGACCCGCGAGGAACTGCTGGAGTTCCTGCGCGACGAACGCTGGGAGCGGGTGCTGGATGCGGACGAACTCGAGATGCTGCGCGATGTGCTCGAGGTGTCGGAGACCCAGGTTCGCGACGTAATGGTGCCGCGCTCGCAGATGGTCGTGATCGAGGCCGGTGCGCCACGCGATGAGATCCTGCAAACCATCATCGAGTGCGGGCACTCTCGTTTTCCCGTGCTGGGCGAGGAGCGCGACGAGGTAGTCGGCATCCTGCTGGCGAAAGACCTGTTGCGCTATTTCATGAACTCCGGGGCGCAGGAGTTCGATCTGGCCCGCTTCCTGCGTCCTGCGGTATTCATTCCCGAGAGCAAGCGGCTGAATACGCTGCTCAAGCAATTCCGCGTCAGCCGCAACCATATGGCGATCGTGGTAGACGAGTATGGCGGTATCGCCGGCTTGCTGACCATCGAAGACGTGCTGGAGGAGATCGTCGGCGAAATCGATGACGAGCACGATCCACGCGAGGCTGAACCGATTCAGCAGCTCGACGACCAGCGCTACAGCGTTCAGGCATTGACGCGCATCGACGATTTCAATGACTACTTCGACGTCGAGCTGAGCGACGACGACTACGACACCGTCGGCGGGCTGGTTATTCACCAGCTCGGTCGCATGCCGCGCCGCGGAGACGTGGTGGCTACCGAGAGCTTCCGCTTCAAGGTGCTGCAGGCAGATCGCCGTCGGGTCTACGGCGTAGAGGTCACGCGTCTGGAAGCCGGCGATTGAGCGGCCGGGCCTGAGCATGCCTGCCTGGCTGGACCGGCGGGGTCGCTGGGTCTGCCTGGCAGCCGGCGCCGGTATGCCACTCGGCTTCGCGCCGTTCGGATGGTT
>CBFCXA010000230.1:0-4575 GCA_965601985.1 uncultured Chromatiales bacterium
GGCCAGTCGTCCCGGACCCTGTTTGGGTTCGGGAAAAGTCGGGTTCGGGCGGATATTGTCCTTGAGCACATGCACCCGCCAGTCGCTATCGAACAGCCGTCCGTCCGCGGGCTGCTCGATGGCGATTACGCGTCCGGGAATCTCGGACTTCGTCACTTCAAAGCAGTTATCGCCCTGGTGATTGCTGGTCAGCACGTCGACCCGACCGTCCAGGTTCAGGTCGACGATCTCGACCGCGAACGGGTTACCCTGACCGCGCATGATGTCTTTCTGGCGCACGAACGGGCCGTTCACCGGGTCGACGTCTGACCAGCGCCTGCCGGCCGGGGCGCCGTAGACCGTGATCGCGTCGTATTTGAAGAAATGCGACGCGATGACTTCCGGGATACCGTCGCCCTCGAGGTCGTAGACGTTCATGTTGACCTCGGGTCCGCCCGGTTTCGGCTCGGCATCCACCAGGACGAATTCCTCCCATTCCACCTCCGGCTTCAGCTGATCGCCCGGGTTGCGGAACCAGACCAGCTGGCCGGTCGGCGGGCAGAATCCGCCGGCCACGCGGAATCCCGAGCGCACGGTCACGATGTCCTCGAGACCGTCCGCGTCCATGTCGACAAACCGCGCGTCGTGATAGAACCACGGCTGGTTGTCCGGATTACCCGTTTCGCAGCGCGGCGGCTTGAACGTGCTCTGGTGCACGATGTATTCGGTCAGTGCCGGGTCATCGAGATTGATCAGGCTGAGCCGACCGGGCAGCGGCGCGACCTGGAATCCCTGGGGTGAAACCACGGCTTCAAACGGTACGACACCGTCCGGCACGCGCGAGGTCTCGTTCGGCCAGGTCTGGCGAGGCACCCCGTCGAGGTCGGTAAGCACCTTCACATCGCGTTCGGCGTCGAAGTCCTCGGGATCGGTCGCATCGAGGTCGGGGATCAGCGCGACGAGGTCGCGCTGCGTCACGCGCTCGACTGCCGTGCCCTCGGCGTTCTTGATCACGTTGAAGAAGCTCGACATCAGCAAGCCATCTACTTTGCCTCCGTCGGACTTGTCGAAGCGCTGCACGTGCAGGAACGCCGGGTTGAACGGCAGCTTCAGCACCGCGCGCGGGTAGATCTCGGGGCAGAACTCGGCCGGCGCCCCGGCCGCGGCCGCGACCAGTGGCAACCAGCTCAACAAGAGGCTCAGCTTTTTCATGCCGCGCAGCATAGCCGCTATCCCCTGCGTGGACCGCCCACCTGCCGAACGCCGCCGCGGATTCCCGCCGCTGGTAACGTTTCGCACCGCTTACCGAGTACCGCAACGATTGGAGGAGTCCACCATGAAAATCCGCATCGGCGTCAGGATGCTGTTTCTGTTCCTGCTACTGGCCGCGATCGGCCAGGCCTGGGCCGGTGCGCACAGCGGCGGCCCGAAACCCGAAGACATACTGATCGACCCGACGGTCCGCACCGAAATCACCGGCACAGTGCTCATTACGGGCGCCAACCGCGGGATCGGCCTGGCCATGGCGACGAACTATGCGGAACGTGGCTGGACAGTGATTGCTACCGCGCGCAAGCCGGAGAAAGCCGACGAGCTGAACGCCGCGGCTAAACAGTATGACAACATCGCCGTCGAGCGCCTGGACGTGAACGATCAGGCGCAGGTCGACGCGCTGGCCGAGAAATACCGCGGCACACCGATTGATGTGCTGTTCAACAACGCAGCCATCCTCGGCGATCGCAATGGGCAGAACTTCGGCGACTTCGACTTCGAACTCTTCGAACTGATCTTCCGTACCAACGTGGCCGGCCCGCTGCGGGTAGCCGAGGCCTTCGAGGAACACGTGCTGGCCAGTGACCAGAAGAAGATCGTCGCGATGACCAGTGCGCAGGGTTCGCTGACGCTGATCCGCATGGCACAGATCCAGTTCTACAACGCCAGCAAAAGTGCGCTGAACCAGTCGATGCAGGCGGTGGCTACCGCGATGAAGCCCAAGGGCGTAACCGTGGTGCTGGTCTCGCCCGGCGCGGTCGATACCGACATGATGGCGCAGTCGATGGGCGGCCGGAAATTCCCGGGCCGCCTGATCACGCCAGCCGAAAGTGCCGAGGCCGTGATCAACGTCGTCGACCAGTACGGCTTCGACATGACCGGCACCTTCATTTCGCACCAGGGCGCGAGACTTCCCTGGTAAATGCGCCTGGACCACATGAACCGCCGCCAGTTCATCAGCGCGTCAGCGGCCGGCGCGGCAACTGCGACGCTTCCGGCCTGCGGCGGGCGGGAGCCGCCGCGGCGCCCGGCCGGCGTGCCTGTCAGCGACTTCGGCTTTGAGTCGACGGCCGAGGAGGTTACGGCCGGCCTCGACCTCGACGGCATGACCGCGCTGGTCACCGGGTCGAACTCCGGCATCGGCTACGAGACCGCGCGGGTACTCGCCCTGCGCGGCGCACGCGTGATCTGTGCGGCGCGCACAAAGGAGAAATCGCGCGCGACCGCCGAGAGCATCGCCGGAGATACCACGACTTGCGTTTTTGATCTCGCGGATTTCGACAGCATCGTGACCGCGTCGAAGCGCCTGCGTGACGACGGCCGGCCGATCGACATGCTGGTCCTCAACGCCGGCATCATGGAACTGCCGGAACTCGAGCAGGTGCGCGGCATCGAGCGCCAGTTCACGGTCAACCACCTCGGCCATTTCATCCTCACCCACCAGCTGCTGGAACTCGTGCAGGC
Organism: uncultured Chromatiales bacterium; assembly: GCA_965601985.1. Classification (GTDB taxonomy): domain Bacteria; phylum Pseudomonadota; class Gammaproteobacteria; order Steroidobacterales; genus J054. The sequence continues at coordinate 2,716 of CBFCXA010000230.1, forward strand.
CTCGCCGGCTGGACGCGTGGTGGTGGTCAGCAGCGGCCAGGCGACGCGCAATGCGCCCGCGGAAGGTATCCAGTTCGACAATTTGTCGGGCGAGGCCGGCTATGACCCTGGCCAGGCCTACGGGCAGTCGAAACTGGCCAATGCGCTGTTCTCGCTGGAACTGGCAGACCGGCTGGACGGCACGACGACCACGTCGAACGTGCTGCGGCCCGGCGTGATCCCGACCAACCTGGGCCGGCACATGCCGTTCTGGAAACCGCTGCTCTTGAAGACCGTCGGCAAAGTGTTTACCAAGACCATCCCGCAGGGCGCGGCGACCACCTGCTACGTGGCCGCGTCGCCGATCATCGCCGGCGTCAGCGGGAAGTTCTTCGAGGACAGCAACCCGATTGTCGCCGGCGGGCATACCGAAGATCGCGACATGGCGAAAAAGCTATGGTCAGTGAGCGAAGAACTGACCGCCGGCTACCTGTGAACGAGGCCGGTCGGCCGCGCTAGTCGATCAGCGGCGGCAAGTCCTCGTCGCGCGGCACGAAGCGCACGGCCAGGCCATTGTTGCAGTAGCGCAGTCCGGTCGGCGCAGGACCATCGTTGAACACGTGCCCCTGGTGCCCGCCGCAGCGTGCGCAGTGATACTCGGTACGCGGCAGGATCAGCTTGAAATCGCGCTTGGTCTCGATGTGATCCTCGGCCAGCGGCCTGAAGAAGCTGGGCCAGCCGGTGCCGCTGTCGAACTTGCCGCTGCTGTCGAATAACGGGTTGTTGCAGGCCGCGCAAATGAAGGTACCGTCGCGTTTCTCATCGTTCAACGGGCTGGAACCGGCGCGCTCGGTGCCTTCCTCGAACAGGATGTTGTAGCGGTCGGGCTCCAGAGCCCGGCGCCATGCGTCTTTCGTTTTAGAGAGCTTGTTCATACCGGGGCCCCAGTAGTCCCTTTTCCTCGATCCTGATAGCCGGCAACAGCGCGCCGACGTCGAGCTTGGCCCGCAGCCGATACTCGACCTGTCGGTCCGTCCTTCCGATCAGCCCGTTTACGAAGCGCATCGCATCGACCAGGCTGACCGCGGCGGTCAGGTTGATATCCGCCTCGCCATAGGCCGGCACCACCGGCAGCTCGCTGGCCGCACCTTCGACCACCCGATAGTCGTCCAGCGACACGTCGTAGCTCATGCCGCGGAGCTTCAGCGCATCCGGGTTGGGGTTGACCACGCGCAGGCCGATCTCGAAGCGTGGCGCGAGGCCCTCGGAAGGAAGCGGCCGGAACGAGACGACCTGTACCGTGGGCGTCTCGAAGCTCGGTTTCATCGTGGCGCAGGCCGACAGGATCCCGACCGCCAGCAGCAGAAAAATCCGGTGCAGTTTCATCGGGCCAGTATAATCGCCCCATGCGCCTTCTGATTCTATTGAGTCTATTCAGCGGCCTCGCCGGTGCGAGCGAGGTCGTGAGCTATACCGGAGAGGAGAACTTCCAGCGCTTGTGCGCGGCCTGCCACGGCGGTAGCGGCCGGGGTGATGGCCCGGTGGCGGAAGTCCTGAGCGTGCCAGTGCCGGACCTTACTCGCATCGCCGAGCGCAACGGCGGCGAGTTCCCGCAGGAAACCATCAAGCAGCAGATCGACGGCCGCGACCGGATTACCGCACATGGCAGTGCGCAAATGCCGGTGTGGGGCTACGAGTTCTACATCGACGAGGGTGCCGGCGCATTCTCCGAACAAGGCGTTTCCGACACGCTCGACTCGCTGGTCGAGTACCTGGCAATGCTGCAGGTCGATTCCCGGTAGCAACGGGATACCGTGCTAACGGCCCTGCCGCGGTGCCGGCTGGCTCGGCGGCGCGATCGCAACTTCGGCCCCGGAGATC
>CBFCXA010000231.1:0-4574 GCA_965601985.1 uncultured Chromatiales bacterium
ACGAGTTGCGCCTGCATGCAGAGGAGACGCTGGCTGCCAACCACCTGGTTTTCGCGGCGGCTGCAGTCAGCGAGATGGCCCGTACCTGCGGCGACTGCCATCGCGCCAACAACGTCAGCGGAGTGGTCGATGCGCCAGGTGAACCGGCACCAGCGGGCGACGACCTGCGTTCGCAGATGCGCCGGCACCTGTGGTCCGCAAACCGGATGTGGGAAGGCCTGATCGGCCCTTCAGACGATGCGTGGAACTCCGGGGTGACAGCGCTCGCTGGCATCGAGGTAGACGCGAGAGAAATCGGCGCGCCGGCGGTCGTGCAGCCGAAGGTCGAGTACCTGCTGACACGTATAGGGGAACTGGGAAAGATCGGAAGCGAGGCCGACTCGAGCGCAGCGCGCAGCGCGGTTTATGGCGAATTCCTGTCGTTGTGTGCGGACTGTCATTCCTGGACGGGTGGCGGGCCGGGCGTGCGCTAGACCTTTCTCCTGCAAGATTCACGACCGCGGCGAGCCATCAATGAGTGCTTGGTCTGAGTCGGCGGGTCAGTTGGCGGCGCAGAAACGAACGGTAGTTGATGTCGCGTGACGCTGCACGGGTTTACAGCTCAACCCGGCTGCCCGGGTTCAGCTGCCGGGACCGCCGCCGGTAAGGCTGTGGCAACTGGCGCACAGAGCGAGAAACTCGCCGTAGAGCCCGCTGCGCAGTTCCCGTGAACTCGCCAGGCTGCCCTGCCGACCCAGTGCCTGGATGCGCGAAACCAGGTCTACCGCCTGCTGTTGTTTGCTCTCTTCCGAGGTGACCTGCGGTGCGGTCAGCTGGACTTCGGCCAGCATGTCCGTGCCGGCTTTCCAGGCCCGGTCGGACGGGCCGATCAATCCGTCCCACATGCGGTCCGCGGCCCATAGGTGGCGCTGCATTTCGGTCCTCAGATTCTGCACGTCTCCGGGCGGCCGTTGATCGTAGCCGAAGGCGACCGAGAAACCGCTGGCCAGGTGACAGTCTCCGCAGGCACGGGCTATTTCGCTGACGGCCGCGGCCGCGGCCGTCAGGTCCTGCGAAGTTGCGGCCCGTTCGGCGTAGCGACGCATTTCATCCACATAGGGAATCCATGGCTCGGGAACGCCGGGCTCTTCGTGCTCGGCAAGCCAGAACGCAGGCTCGCGGACCGCCGCCAGGTCGCCGGCGATCACCGCCGCCTTGACTGCGCCGACCTGGTCGAGATGGCCGTGCATATGCGCCTGAAAGGAACTGGAATTCTCATCTTCGGCGTTGACCGCCACGACGAATAGCGCGGCGCCGATGACCGCGCCCGAAAGCAGGGCCAGCATGAGTCGAAGACTGGATGTCATGAGTTTCTCTCCCCCACCTTGCCGTATTGCTCCACACCATAGTCAGGGAGTATCCAGGTCGGGTCGATAGGGACTTCCCGCAGTCAACAAAGGTCTGGCTGCAGCTGCGGTTCAGGCAGCCTGCTGCCGCCCGGGTAGCGCCTCGTAGATGCTGCTGAGCATCTGCCAGCGCAGCGCAACTGACGCCCTGACCGCGGCAATTGCCTGGGCCTGCAGCTCGGGCGTGGTGGCATACGACGTACATATCTCCAGACCGATGGCTGCGTGCTCCGTGTCGTTCTCGACGTGCACATGGAAGAACTCGAGTTCGTCGTCCGTGAAGCCCTGGCTGCGCATGGCCGCGATGTAGGCCGAGTAGATGCGCGGCAGCTGCCCTTCCAGCGCGACCATGATGCCGGCACTGGCCTCGGCAAGTGTGCGAAAGCCGACCAGCTCCCAGATCCACGCGCGCATCGCGCGCACTGCAGGCAGGATCTCGTCCCGTTGTTCGGCAGTCATCGTGACCTCGCGTGGTAGCCCGCAGGCTTCGACGAAGTTCAGCAGCAGGTCCGGGTGGCGTTTGTCAGGCGCTGCCGGGTCTTCTTCGCCAACCAGGTTCTCGAGCAGGTGCTGGCGCGCATGCAGGTCGGGCAGGCGCACGTAGAGCTGGGCAAACTGTTGCGGAATGCTCGCGATGTAGTAGTAGTGCTGTGTGCCGTAGAAGCCGAGCTGTTCGCGCGTGAGCTCAGCGTTCGCCCACGCCGCGCTCAACGGGTGCCGCGTGCTGTGGTTGCCTTCGCGCGCCTGCTCCAGGGCCTTATGGAACTGCGGCGGACTCATCAGGTCGGCCATCCCGGATCTCCTCGCCCGGCTTGCGGGCCATGCCGTGTCTCGGGATAAGCTTAGTAGGCTTGGCCGGCCGGGAAAGCCCGCTCAGGCTCGTATGCCACACAGTGGTACAGGTTTGGCTCCGATTCCCGGAGATGGAAGGAACACATGCAGCCGATAGACGTCCGCAACCCGCGCACCGGCGAAGTCGATTACCAACTGCAGGCGCCACCGCCCGACGCACTGGCCCGGCGCTGCGAGGAACTCCGCGTCGCGCAGGCGGAATGGTCCGCTCTGCCAGCCGCCGAGCGCATCGGGGTGATGCTGCGCTGGGCGGAATCCATCGATAGACACGCCGACAAGATCAGCAAGGCGCTCGCGGTCGATACCGGTCGCTGGCGGATGTCCGTGGAATCGCCGCAGAATGTCGCCAACGGCATCCGCGGCTGGTGCGAAATGGCCGGTGCCTTGCTGGAACCCGCCTCGGGTCAGTCGCAGCTGATGCCGGACGCGAGCTTCGTCACCTACCCGCGACCGTATCCGCTGCTGGCCGTTATCAGCCCCTGGAACGTGCCGTTCCTGCTGGCAACGATAGATGCGACGCCCGCGTTGATGGCCGGCTGTGCGGCCATCATCAAACCGAGTGAGGTAACGCCGCGTTTTATCGAGCCGGTGCAGGAGAGCATCGATTCGGTACCGGAACTCGCGCGCGTGCTGCAATTCGTCGGCGGTGCGGCCGAGACCGGCCAGCAGATGATTGCCGAGGCCGACGTCGTCGTGTTCACCGGGAGCGTTGCTACCGGTCAACGCATTCTCCGCGCAGCGAGCGAGCGCTTCATCCCGAGCTTTCTCGAACTCGGTGGCAAGGATGCGGCCATCATAACCGAATGCGCAGACCTCGAGCGCGCCGCCCAGGCGGTGCTGCGCGGCGCGGTGATGGCCTCCGGCCAGCTGTGCTACTCGATCGAGCGCGTCTACGTGCAAGCGGCGGTCCACGAGGAGTTCGTCAAACGACTGGTCGCCGCGGCGCAGGCGCTGGACATCAACTATCCGGACATCCACCAAGGTCACATCGGGCCATTGATCTTCGCGCAACAGGCCGATGTCATCGCCGACCACATTGCCGATGCGCGCGCGAAGGGTGCGCGTGTGCTGACCGGCGGAGAGATTGAGCAGCACGGTGGTGGGCTCTGGGTACGCGCCACGGTACTCACCCGGGTCGATCACAGCATGCGGGTGATGACCGATGAGACCTTCGGTCCAGTGGTGCCGGTAATGCCTTATAACGACGACGAGCAGGCAATCGCCCTGGCCAACGATACGCAGTTTGGCCTGTCGGCCGCCGTACTGGCCGGCAGCGAGGCGCGTGCAGCCGAGATCGGGCGCCGGTTGAACGCCGGTGCGGTCAGCCTGATGGACACGGCGCTGACCGGTGCCATCCTGCGTGATGCGGAAAAGACGTCTTTCGGTTGCTCGGGTCTGGGGGGCTCACGCATGGGCGCGGCGTCGATCGCCCGGTTCTTCCGCAAGCAGACACTGATCACCAACCATGGCGAGGTGCAGTCGATGGAAGACTTGGGCGAGGCGCAGGCACCCCAGGTCGCCTACTGACCGCTATTGTCCGAAGAAAGCGTCTGGCAAAGAAAAAGAGCCAGCAATGCTGGCTCTTTCCCTATCGTGCGATCCCGTTACCGGGCTTCACCGATCACCCCAATGTTGCGTAAACGCTACAGCGGTGCCCCCCTCGATGGCTGGGAGTGTAGCAAATTCGCAAACATTTGCCCGCACGGCCCTTGATGGGGGATGGCGGATGTCCGCTGGTCGGTCATGCTTCGGCTGATTTGCCCGAGGCCGACTTCTGGTGGGCCGGCGTTTTGACAATCAGCAGTGCAGCGACGACCACCGCGGCGGCGACCACGCTCATTTCCAGCCCGAAGTCCTGGGGCCGCTCCCAGAACTCGGTGAACAGATGCCAGCGCCCCGCCAGTTCCACGCTGTTCCAGGCAATGATGGCCGTGGGGATGCCGTAACGGACCGCAGTGGTGACCTTCCAGAACCGGACCAGCCGTTGCAGCAGGTAGATTGCCCAGACCGTGTTCAGGAAGAACAGACCGTAGGTCACGGGGTGGTGATCACCGAGGATGTTCTCGTCGTAAATGAACAGCAGTGCGACATAGAAGAACCAGACCACGTAGATGGTCTCCAGCGCGGTGATGGCGGCGAAGTTGCGCTGGTAGCCGCGGCTGGGCTTGCCGGTACGCAGCTTCAGGTTGCGCTGTATCCACACGAACATATTGCACTTTGTCTCGCGGTTGAGCATGAAGTACGCAAGCGTGGCCATCAGCACGCCGACCGACGACATCATCACCAGGTATTCGGCCTTGGTCGCGATCTCGCCCGGTACGCGCGGGTCCATCAGGT
>CBFCXA010000232.1:0-4528 GCA_965601985.1 uncultured Chromatiales bacterium
GGTGCGAGCGCCACGGCGGACAACACGCGCCGCCGGCTGAAGGGTGTCGAGGAAAGGATCATCGGGGTACCTCCTGCGCACCAATGTCGACTGCTTCCTTGCCGGGCTGGGTTCCGGCCAGTCGCTATAGCAGGTCAGCGATGTCCTGCAGAAGGCCTTTGTCATCCGGCGGCGTCGCTGGCGGATAACGCTTCGCGATCCTGCCGTCGCGATCGACCAGGAACTTCTCGAAGTTCCACTCAATGTCGCCGGGAAAACCGTCGCGTTCGCCGGTCAGCCAGCCGTAGAGCGGGTCGCGGCCATCGCCGTTGACCTCGATCTTGCGACTCATCGGGAAGCTGACCTGGTAATTGCTGCTGCAGAACTGCTGTATCTCGGCTTCGCTGCCGGGTTCCTGCGCGCCAAACTGGTTGCAGGGCAGGCCGAGCACGGTGAAGTCCTGCTCGGCCAGGTCCTCCTGAAGCTGCTGCAGGCCGGTGTACTGCGGTGTCAGGCCGCACTCGCTGGCGACGTTGACCAGCAGTACAACTTTGCCGTTGAGGCCCGGCACGAGGTTGCCGCTACCGTCGATCGCATCGATCTCGAAGTCATGCAAGGTCGCCATAGCCGTATTCCGTCAAGCCTGCAGGAGACGCGGATGCTACACCCCGGATGCGGACGAAAACACCCGCGGCCGCGTTATCATCGCGGCAGCAATCGGAGACCTGCTCATGCGTATCGGATTGGCCGTTTCGACTGCCTGCCTGCTGCTTGCCCCGGCCCTGGCCCTGTCTGCCGGCACGGAAAGCTTCACGGGCAGAACCGCCTGGGAAATCAGCCGCAAGACCACCTGCGGCACGCTCGCAGAGGGTGTCACGCGCTACGGCATTTTCGAAGGCCGTGCCTACAGCCGGGTTCCCGGTGAGAAGGACCGGCACCTGTTCGACGTGCTGGGGATCAATACGCGTCAGTGCGCCAGTGCCAGCGACCCGGACAAGGGCGAGGGCTTTCGCTCCGTGTCGCGCGAGATCATGCTGTATCTCGACCCCCAGACCGGCGAGGTCCTGGATACCTGGAACAATCCCTTTACCGGCGAGACCGTTGAAGTGATGCACGTCGCCAACGACCCGGTCAACATGCGCGCGGTGCGCTACGAGGCCGACGCCACCGAGATCAGTGCACGCCGTTACGGCGACACGCTGGCCTTCAGCAGCGAGATCCCCCTGTTCTACGACAACCCGCTGGGCGGCGACTTCCAGGACTACGTCGGCGGCACTTATCACGCGATGGAGATTTTCAATAATTTCTACCCGGCCGACGCGCTGCTCGACTCGGATGCGCGCGTCGAGCGCTCGGTACTCGGCTGGACGCGGGTCGCGCAATGGCTGCCGTGGATGCGCATGGGCTCCAAGCCGGGGCTGATGGTGATCAACGCCAGCGGCACCAGCGTGTTCGACGCCGACGAGATTCCCGACCGGCTGCGCGTATTGATGGATGAACGTTTCCCGGCGTATTTCACCCCACCGCCGCTCAACGACGCCCGGCCCAACGAGACCAGCTGGACGGTATTCCGCAAGGCCATCGAGGCGCAGCAGCCGTGATGCGCATGACCGCCCTCGTGGCGCTGCTGCTGGCCCTGCCCTGCGCCTGGGGCCAGGGCCAGGACGGGACGCCGGCCGAGCGTAACCTGCAGATCATCGCGGAGCTGCTGCCCGGTACCTACGACAACGCCAACCAGAACTACTTCGACACACGGCTGAAGCTCGACGAGGAATTGCGCCACCAGCGCAGCACGGTCGTGATCGAACCGGCGGAACGTCCGGATCTCGGTGAGATCGTGTTCAGCTACCGCGCCGAGGAGCCGGATGCCGAACCGATCGACGGCTTCCTGGTGCTGTCGCTGGACGAAGACCCGCGCATCGTGCGCATGCAGTTAATCGCCGAAGACCAGCGCCTGGCCGGCTGCGATCTCGCCGTGCGCCGCGATCTTGGCCAGTTCACCGGAGAGGCGGACTGCGGGCTGCGCATACAGCTGGACCCGAACGGCCTGTGGGTCGGCTGGCCGGAGGAAAAAGACCTGTTCGCGCTCAGCCGCGCGAGGGATTTCAGCTGTTACGTCGACATTCCCGGCGTAGCCGGCGGGCGCGACGAACCGTTCGATCGCTATGCGATCGAGCGGCTGCACGACCAGGGCGACCTCGCCTGGATCACGACCAGGGACGAACGCGAGCTGGGCATCACGCTGCGCAACGTGCAGTGGCCGATGAACAACGAGGTCGGCGCCTTCACACGAAATTCCCTGGTGATGTACGTGATCGAGCGAACCGACGAAGGCGTGAAGACCCACAGCTACGGCTGGACAGAACCCAGAGCCGAGCGCATCGGCCTGAACCTGCAGTGGATGCTGGTCAACTGTTACCGCCTGTCGAACCGCGACGTGAGACCGTTCTTCGATGGAAGTCGATAGCAGCCTGCTGCCGCTGTCCTGGCTGGCGATTGCCAACGTCGCTGCCGCGCTGCTGCTGATTGCCGCGGCCTGGACCGCGCCCTGGCAGCGCCTGCGCGAGACGGAAATGCAGCATGCCTGGTTCGGCGCAATGGTCGCGCTGATGGTGCTGTGGTGGATCCGTGCCGGCATCGTGCCGGGCCTCGGCTTTCATTTTTTCGGCGTGACCACGCTCACGCTGATGTTCGGCTGGCAGCTGGCGCTGCTGGCCGGGCCGGCCGTGCTCGCCGCCGGCATCTGGACCGGTCACGGCGACTGGCCTGCACTGGGCATGAATGCGCTGGTGCTGTTCGGACTGCCGGTTGCAGTAACCTCGGTGGTCCACCGGCTGGCTTCGCGCAGGCTGCCGTGGAATTTTTTTGTCTATGTGTTCATCAACTGCTACCTGGCCGCGGTGCTGTCGATGGCAACTGCAACCCTGTTCATGGCCGGCCTGCAGGTGGCCGCGGGCCAGGTTGCGGCAGACTACCTCTTGAGTGACTACCTGCCCTTTGTGCCCATGCTGATGCTCTCCGAGGGCTTCATCAATGGCACGGTGACAGCCGTGCTGGTCGCCACGCGGCCGGCCTGGGTCTGGACCTTCGACGATAACCGCTATCTGCGCAGGGGAACATGAACCGGGACGCCGGAATGCGAGCCTGCTGAACGAGGCCTATGCGGTCCGCAGTGATCCGACATGCCTGCCGCATACGACGCCGCTCGCGACGGTTACACGCGCGATGACAGAGCCGATCGCGCCGGCGCCGCGACACAGGCGGATTCCGCGGACTGGGAGCTGGGTGCCGAGTTCTACACGCTGCGCTTGCGGCGTTCGCGCGGCGCCTTCGTATCTGCCGAGGCCTCACCATTGACCGCACCCGGCGGGCCAATTTCCCAGGCTTCGCCGTCATCCTGCACCAGCTGCCACTCGGGCACGCGCAGGGCTGCCAGCTTGCACTGAAAGGGCTGTCGCCCCTCCTCCCGCTCCAGATAGCGTCCGCCGACACTGAAGTCGACGCAGTACACATTGTTGCGCGCACCCATCCACTGGTGCGGCTCGACCCCGGCGAACAGGTCAGGGCCATAGCTGTCCATCATTTCCTTGCTGACCGCACTGTAGCGACGCCAGTAATGGCCGCAGATAACCGGAACCGCGTCGCGGTAACTCTCCCACCACTTGATGCGCTCGACCATGCGCCACTTGCCGCCGGCCCAGAGCGGCGCGGCCGTTGGCTGTTCGGCGCCGGAGGTCAGCAGGGCAACCGGATTTGCCATCTGGTGATCGGCATCCATGCGCGCCATCGCCTCGAGCAACGGCGGCGGCCGGTCCCGGTCACGCAGCTGTGCGCCATACTCACGCCATTCGTCACGATAGGCGTCCGCGAGCCCGCTCGATCGCCAGCTCTCACGCATGCCGTCAATGAAGTCGTGATAGACCTCGAGCACCGGCCGGTCGCCGCGCTGACGCAGCTCGGCAATCGCGTCGTTCTGCCAGCAGGCATGCACGACGCGCAGGTCGGTACGCTCGAGCACCAGCGGCAGCGTTTCCAGGAAAGCGCGAAACTCGCGTTTCTCCTGCGTATCGACCGGGTCGGTGTTGGCCGGCGGCTCGTCCGGTGTTACCCACCAGCCGTTGCCGTGGCGCTCGACGTCGCGCAGCAGATTGAGTTCGTGGTTCCCGAGGATGCACTGCGCGTGACCTGACATGACCAGTCGCTGCACGCGACGCAGCACCGCCGGGCTGGACGGTCCGCGGTCGACCAGATCACCGACGAACACCAGCCGACGACCGTCGGGGTGGGCACCGTCGAGGTCGTAGCCGAGCGCGGCCAGCAGGTCCGTGAGGGCGTCGATCTCGCCATGCACGTCGCCGACGATATCCAGCGGCCCGTCGGCAAGCGGCGCGATCAGGGCGGGCGGCGCAGCGGTCCGGGCTTCGCGGTCAGCATCCATGCGCGGGCATGCTAGCAAAGGCCTGCCCCCGGGATTAGACTGACTGACCGGTCAGTCAAGACAACCAGCATGGCCAGCCCTGCACCGCAAAACGAAAACCGCCGCAGCCGC
>CBFCXA010000233.1:0-4489 GCA_965601985.1 uncultured Chromatiales bacterium
CATATATAGACTACGCAAGCCAAATCTAAGTACAGTTCGGCTGCTTTTTTCAGTCCACCACTATCTCGCCCAACAATGGATAGAGTCATTCGCCTACTAGATGAAGTTGACGATTTCGTCTTCTCCTCGGCACATCGATTCCGCCGACCGACGGTTCGAGTACCACGCGAGCGGCGCGCCAATTCTGGCTTGGACCAACTGTCCCTGAGGTTACCAGTCGCACGTTCTAACACTCCATCCAGCTGAGCATAGAAAGGCAGTCTGGTATACGCTCTGACAGGTATCACGAGCGAGCATCGGAAGTCCGCTCCTGGCCGACTCCGGCCCAACACGTCGCTACTTGATTTCCGCTCGCATGATTTCGGGCCGTCGGCGCTTCGACCCTCTGCGCACGCGCTGGCCCGCATGGGCGTCAAGGTCTTTCTCCTGCTTTAGTAATGAGGACAGTTAGCATCCGCTAGCGCGGCCGGTTCCGTCGTGCCTTACGCCGACCTCAAGAATCAAACCCGCCGGCGGAAAATACGTAACCAATTGATCTAAAAGCCACGTACATGCTTTGGCTAAGCATGTAGAATTCGCGGCCTGAATTCAGTCCCGGGTGGGGGCCATGAGCGAACAGGACAACGGCGGTGCCGGCGGATCGGATGATCAGCGCCGCTACTCCAGCATCGTAGTCGACGGCGCCGAGCAGGCGCCCAGCCGCGCAATGCTGCGCGCAGTCGGCTTCAGCGACGAGGACTTCCGCAAGAGCCAGGTCGGCATCGCGTCGACCTGGAGCATGGTCACGCCCTGCAACATGCACATTGACGAGCTCGCGCGCGAGGCCGCCGCGGGCGCAGATGCAGCCGGCGGCAAGGCGGTGCAGTTCAACACCATCACCGTGTCAGACGGCATCTCGATGGGTACGCCGGGCATGCGCTATTCGCTGGTTTCCCGGGAAGTGATCGCCGATTCGATCGAGACGGTGGTCGGCGCCGAAGGCTTCGACGGCTTCGTCACCATTGGCGGCTGCGACAAGAACATGCCGGGCTGCGCCATGGCTATGGCGCGCATGGACCGGCCATCGGTGTTCGTCTACGGCGGCACCATCCAGCCGGGCGCGAAGCGACGCGACATCGTGTCGGTGTTCGAAGCGGTCGGCGGGCACGCGGGCGGTACCGTCTCGGACGAGCTGTTGCTCGAAGTCGAGCGCACTGCGATTCCTGGGCCCGGGTCATGCGGCGGCATGTACACCGCCAACACCATGGCGTCTGCCATCGAGGCGCTCGGCTTGAGCCTGCCGGACAGCAGCGCGCAGGAGGCGGTGTCCCGGTCCAAGCGTGAGGATTGCCGTAATGCCGGCGCTGCAGTGGTGGAATTGCTCAGGCGCGGCATCAAGCCGTCCGACATCCTGTCGCGGGAAGCTTTCGAGAACGCGATTACGGTGACCATCGCGGTCGGCGGGTCGACCAATGCGGTGCTGCACCTGCTGGCGATCGCATACGAGGCCGGCATAGACCTGACGCTGGACGACTTCACGCGCGTCGGCGCGCGCGTGCCGGTGCTGGCGGACCTGCGTCCGAGCGGCCGCTATTCGATGTCCGAGCTCATCGATATCGGTGGTCTGCAGCCGCTGATGAAGATGCTGCTCGACGAGGGTCTGCTGCACGGTGATTGCCTGACCGTTACCGGCAGGACAATGGCGGAGAACCTGGCCGGGGTCGGACCGTACCCGGCCGGCCAGGATGTGGTCCGCAGCTTCGACGCCCCGATCAAGCCGGACAGCCACCTGGTCGTGCTGCATGGCAATCTCGCGCCCGAAGGCGCGGTGGCCAAGATCACCGGCAAGGAAGGCCTGAGCTTCACCGGTTCGGCGCGCGTGTTCGAATCGGAAGAGGAGAGCCTGCAGGCGATTCTGGACGGTACCGTGGTGGCCGGCGACATTGTGGTGATTCGCCAGGAAGGGCCGCGCGGCGGCCCGGGTATGCGCGAAATGCTCAGCCCCACCGGCGCAATCATGGGCAAAGGCCTCGGTGACCAGGTGGCGCTGATCACGGACGGACGTTTCTCCGGCGGCAGCCATGGTTTCGTAGTTGGCCACGTGACTCCCGAAGCCGCGGCCGGCGGGCCGATCGGTCTGGTGCACGACGGCGATCGCATCACCATCGACGCGGAACAGCGCCAGGTGGAACTGCACGTGGACGATGCCGAACTCGCGCGGCGCCGCGATGCCTGGACGCCGGCAGCCGACAAAGCCGGTGCCGGCATCCTGCGCAAGTACGCCAAACTGGTGAGTTCTGCCTCTGAAGGTGCGGTTACCACCAAGCCCTGATCCGGGGCCGCCGGTCCCGCCTGCATGAATCAATCGACTGACAACCCGGCAGCTGTGCCGAACGACGGTCACGACTGGGTCGTGATGAAGTTCGGCGGCACCAGCGTGTCGACCGCCGACCGCTGGCAGACCATCCGCGACCTGATCGGGGCACGGATGGAAGCAGGCCTGCGCCCGCTGATCGTGCACTCGGCCATCGCCGGCATGTCGAACCGGCTGGAGGCCGCACTGTCCGCCGCTGCGCAGGGCGACCCGGAGACCCTGCGCGACGAAATTGCGGACGGACATCGTCGACTGGCGACCGATCTCGGCCTGAATGCAGACGAGCTGCTCGCCGCGGATCTGGCTGAACTCGACCAGTTGCTGGCCGGCATCCGCCTGGTGCGCGAAGCGAGTCCGCGGGTGCAGGCGCGGGTCATGGCGCTGGGCGAGCTGATGGCGACCCGGCTTGGCGCTGCCTACCTGGGCGCCTGCGGGCTCGACGTCGAATGGGTCGATGCGCGGGAGCTGCTGGTCAGCGAGGACCTGGACGAGAACGAAACCAGTCGTTATCTCGCGGCGAGCTGCGACTTCTCACCCGATCCCGGGTTCCAGGCTACGCTGGCATCGCGCCCGGCCGTGCTGATTACCCAGGGCTTCATAGCGCGCAACCGCGAAGGCGAGGGTGTGCTGCTCGGCCGGGGCGGTTCGGATACCTCCGCGGCTTACCTGGCCGCCCGCCTGCAGGCCAGGCGCCTGGAGGTCTGGACCGATGTGCCCGGTATGTTCAGCGCCGATCCGCGCGTGGTGCCCGGCGCGCGCCTGCTGCGGCGGCTGAGTTACGAAGAAGCCCAGGAGATCGCGTCGACCGGTGGCTCGGTATTGCATCCTCGTTGTATCCGGCCGGTGCGTCGCTACGGTATTCCCTTACATGTGCTGTCGACCTCGCGTCCGGACATGGAAGGCACGCAGATCGGCGAGCTGCCCGGCGGCGATGCACCGCGGCTGACCGCGCTGGCAAGTCGGCGGAACATCACCGTGGTGTCGATGGAAACCGTCGGCATGTGGCACGAAGTCGGCTTTCTTGCCGAAGCATTCCGCTGTTTCAGTGACCTCGGCCTGTCGGTCGACCTGGTATCGACGGCCGAAAGCAACGTCACGGTGACGCTCGATACCGCTCAGCAGCGCCTCGATGAGCGCACGCTGGCCCGCCTGCGTACGCGGCTCGAGCGCCTGTGTCGCGTGCACATCATCACCGACGCCGAGGTCGTGAGCCTGGTCGGGCGCAAGATTCGCGGCATCCTGCACGAGATCGGTCCGGCGCTGGAAGCCTTTGAGGAGCGCCGCATTCACCTGGTCAGCCAGGCGGCGAGCGACCTGAATCTGAGCTTCGTGGTCGAGGAAGGACAGTCGCACCGGCTCGTGCAGCAGCTGCACGACACGCTGGTACACGGGGGACCGGACGACGAATTGTTCGGCCCGAGCTGGCAGTCGCTGCAGCAGCCGGCGGAGCCGGCGACGCCGGCGCTGCCGGACAGCTGGTGGCGCCGCCGTCGTGCCGAATTGTTAGAAATCGCCGCCGGGTCGCCGTCTGCCTATGTCTATGAACTCGATTCGGTCCGCGCCGCCTGTCAGCGCCTGACCGGGCTGGGGAATGTTGCCGACGCGTTCTTCGCGATCAAGGCCAACAGTAACGCCGAGGTATTGCGCACGGTCGGCGAGGCGGGGGTAAATTTCGAATGCGTATCACCGGGTGAGATCGCGCGCGTGTTAAGCGTGTTTCCGGACCTGGATCGCCGGCGAATCCTGTTCACGCCGAATTTTGCGCCGCGCATGGAATACGCCCAGGCACTGGAGACCGGCGCCTGGGTCACGCTCGATAACCTGCATCCCCTGCGGCACTGGGGCGATGTTTTCGATGGTCGCGAAATCCTGTTGCGGCTGGATACCGGGCAGGGCAGGGGGCATCACGAACACGTACGCACGGCCGGTGCGCAGTCGAAGTTCGGTATCCCGCTGTTCGAACTCGACGAAGCGCGTGAGCTTGCAGCAGCAGCAGGCGCCCGCGTCGTCGGCCTGCATGCGCATACCGGCAGCGGCATCCTGCAGGCCGACAACTGGGAAGACGTCGCGACGACCCTGGCGGAACTGGCCGGCGAGTTCCCGGACGTGCGCATTCTGGATGTCGGTGGCGGTCTC
>CBFCXA010000234.1:0-4445 GCA_965601985.1 uncultured Chromatiales bacterium
CACATAGGGCGGATTGCTCAGCACCAGGTCGAACGGTCCGCGCAGGCCGGCCAGCAGATTGGCCCTGACCAGCATCAGCCGGTCGTCGAGCCCGTGCAGTTGCCGGTTGACTGCCGCTACCTCCAGCGCAGCGGCCGACACGTCAGTCGCCACCACCTGCGCTTTTGGAAAGGCCAGCGCCGCCGCGATCGCAATGCAGCCACTGCCTGTGCCCACCTCGAGAATCCGGCGCACGGGTCCCGGCCGCAGCCAGGGCTCGAAGCGCTCATCGATCAGCTCGGCGAAGGGCGAGCGCGGAATCAGCACGCGCTCGTCGACGATGAAGCGCCGCCCGGCAAACCAGGCTTCGCCGACGATGTAGGCGGCCGGCTTTCGCTGCCGGATGCGCTGTTCCAGGTAACGCTCGAGCCGCGCATACGCCGCGGCCGACATGCCGCGCTGGTAAACCGCCGGGTCGGGGTCGTCAGGCGCGATATCGCAGGCGGACAGCACCAGCACCGCGGCTTCGTCCAGCGCATTGTCGGTGCCGTGGCCGAACCAGAGCCCGGCAGACTCGAGACGCTCCGCGCAGGCGGCGATCTTTGCGCCTATGGTGGTTTCCTGGCCCATGGCGCGCCGTGACCGCCCTGTTATTGCCGCCGACCTCGCGGCATTATTGCCGCGGCCAAAGCGAATGCAAACCAGGCCCGCTCTCCCTCCATGACCGAACTATTCATCGCCTTCCAGCGCCTGTTGCCGAGCTTCTGGCTCGGCCGGCTCGTGTACTGGGCTTCACGCGTGGAGACACCGTGGTTCAAAAATCTGCTGATCGGCAGTTTCTGCCGGCTGTACCCGATACGGCTCGACGAGGCGGAAGAGCCCGACGCCGGGCGCTATCCGAGCTTCAATGCTTTCTTCACTCGTGCGCTGCGTGATGACGCGCGACCACAGGACCCGGACCCGCTGGGCATCCTGTGCCCGGCCGACGGTCGCGTGCAGCAGGCCGGCCGCATCGAGCGCGGGCAGCTGCTGCAGGCCAAGGGTCTGTATTACGGCGTCGACGAACTGCTGGCCGATCCGCAGGCGCTGCAGCGTTACGACGGCGGCCAGTTTCTGACCGTCTACCTGGCGCCGCAGGACTATCACCGGGTACACGCACCGCTGGTCGGCCGCCTGCGCAGCATGCATTACGCACCCGGTGCACTGTGGTCGGTCAACGAGCGTACCGTCAGCGCTATTCCCGAGATTTTCGCTGTAAATGAGCGACTTTGCTTTCATTTCGAGGGAGATCGTTGCGATTTCGCGTTAGTCATGGTGGGCGCACTGAACGTAGCCAGCATCAGTACCGTCTGGGCCGGAGAGGTGCTGCCGCTCAAGCCTCGCCAGAGCCGCCACTGGCAGTATGGGGAGCGCAGCAGCATCCAACTGGACCGCGGCGCCGAGCTGGGCCGCTTCAACCTGGGTTCGACCGTGATCCTGCTGCTGCCGCCGGGCGCGGGCCAGCTGCACGCGACACTCGAGCCTGGCGAAGCGCTGCGCGTCGGTCAGCGGGTCGGGCGCCTGGACAATTGACCGCTGGGGGCTGGCGACCCGGCATTACGCGCGCGATGCTGGAGCGCCGCGCCACCCTGCTGACCGCGACACGGGAATTTTTCTCCGAGCGCGGCGTGCTCGAGGTCGACACGCCGGCGCTGGCGCCGGATACCGTCACCGACCCGAATATCCACAGTCTTCGTGTCGAGCCGGGTGGTGTAGCCGGCGGCGACTTTCTGCAGACGTCTCCGGAATATGCGATGAAGCGACTGCTGGCGGCCGGTTGCCCGGACATCTACCAGCTCGGCCCTGCTTTCCGTGGCGGCGAACTGGGCCGTCATCATCAGCCCGAATTCTGCCTGATCGAGTGGTACCGCCAGGGCTTTTCCATGCCGGACATGGCCGCGGAGACCTGCGCGCTGATCAATGCGCTGGGCGACGCGGCCGGTCAAAAGCCGGCCGCGACAGAGGCGATTCGCTACCGGGACCTGTTTGTGCGCGAACTAGCCTTCGACCCGCTGAGCGCCGGACCCGGCGAAATCGCCACGGCGACCCGGCGCCTGATCGCCGGCGACCTCGACCCGACCCTTGCGGTCGAGCTCGATCGACAGCCGGAAACGGCCCTGGACCTGTTGCTGAGCCAGCATCTAGTGCCGCGACTGCCGCGCGACCGACTGACCATCATCAGCCACTTTCCGGCCAGACAGGCAGCGCTGGCCCGGCTGAGCCCGGACGACCCGAGCTGTGCGGAGCGTTTCGAAGTGTTTTTCCGTGGCCTGGAGCTGGCCAACGGCTATCGGGAATGTACCGACGCTGAGCAACTCGCTGCCCGTTTCGCACAGGATCGAGAGCGCCGCAGAGCCGCCGGACTGCCGGACCGCCGGCCCGATTCCGCCCTGCTGGCAGCCGTCGAAGCCGGCCTGCCCGAGTGTTCGGGGGTAGCGGTCGGTTTCGACCGCGTATTGATGGCCTGGCTGGGCGTCGACGATATCAGCGAGGTCCGGCCCTTCGCTTACGCCTTGCCGGAAGCTACTTGACGCGCGATACGTACTCGCCGGAGCGGGTGTCACAGCGGATCACCTCGCCCTCCTCGATGAACAACGGCACCCGCACGACCGCGCCGGTCTCCAGCCGCGCCGGCTTCACGCCGCCCTGGGCGGTATCACCCCGGACGCCAGGGTCCGTCTCGACGATTTTCAATTCGACGAAGTTGGGCGGGCTGACCAGCAAGGGCGCGTTATTCCACAATGTGACATTGCAAAGGTCCTCCTCCTTGAGCCATTCGCGGGCGTCCTGCACCGCCGCTTCACCGGCCGCGTATTGCTCGAAGCTGGCCGGGTCCATGAAGTGCCACATCTCGCCGTCGTTGTAGAGATACTGCATTTCCGTATCGAGTACGTCCGCGGCTTCGACCGAATCACCTGATTTATAAGTCCGATCGACCACCCGTCCGGTTTTCAGATTGCGAATCTTGACCCGATTGAAAGCCTGACCCTTGCCCGGCTTGACGAACTCGTTCTGGACGATGACGCAGGGATCACCGTCAATCAGAATTTTCAGCCCGGAGCGGAATTCGTTGGTGTTGAAGCTGGCCATGTTCCTGTCGTCGACGGATTACCCGAGAATATGCCGGAAGGTCGCCGCTGCCCGCGGCGCTCGGTATTGTATCCGCAGGCCCGTGGCTTGTCCCGATGAACACGAACAACACACTGAACAGTGGCCCGAGCGACGCGGCGACCCCTACCGCGCGGTCCTTGACCTGGCAGCAGGAACTCGCGGCTGCCTACACACAGCCGCAGGACCTGTTGCGCGACCTCGGTCTGCCCGTTACGTCGGTGGAGACCGACTTTCCAATGCGCGTGCCACGCAGCTTCGCCGCCCGCATGCGCTACGGCGACGCGCGGGACCCGCTGCTGCGCCAGGTGTTGCCGATCGATGCAGAGAATCGCGTGGTTCCCGGTTTCGGCGACGACCCGGTCGGCGACCTCGCCAGCTTGAGCGGCCAGGGGCTGATGCAGAAATATCGCGGCCGCGCACTGCTGATAACCACCGGCGCCTGCGCGGTGCATTGCCGCTACTGCTTCCGCCGCGCGTTTCCCTACGCCGAACAGTCAACGCGCGGCCGGCAGCTGGACCGGGTCATGGCAAGCCTCGAAACGGACCAGGCCTTGACCGAGGTCATCTTGAGTGGCGGGGACCCACTGAGCCTGAGCGATGCGCGACTTGCGGCGCTGCTGTCGCGGCTGGGGCGAATTCGTCAGCTCAGGCGCATCCGGATCCACACCCGCTTACCCATCGTGCTGCCGCAACGGGTCACCGACGGACTGCTCGACACGCTGCGCCGCTCTAACCGTTCGATAATCCTGGTTCTGCACGCGAACCACCCGCAGGAACTTGACTCACAGGTAGCTGGAGCATTGGCACGGCTGGCCGACAGCGGCGCAATGCTGCTGAACCAGGCCGTGCTCCTGCGCGGCGTGAATGACCAGGCCGACGCGCTGGTCGAGCTGTCCGAGCGGCTATTCGAGTGCGGCGTTCTGCCGTACTACCTGCATCAGCTCGACCCGGTCGCCGGTGCTGCGCACTTCGCCGTCGACGACGATCAGGCGAGTCGGCTGGTCGGTGCGGCAGCAGCACGTTTGCCAGGCTATCTGCTGCCGCGGCTGGTTCGCGAGCAGCCTGGCGCGACGGCGAAACAACCGCTGCCAGTCGAACTCGGCAGTCACTGAGACTCGCATTGTCAGCCGCAAGCCAGCCGCATCTCAACATAATCTTCGCGCGGCACATAAGTCAGAACCTGGTCACATAATCACCACGCACCCTTGCTTACAGTCTTGCTGGCAGCGGGTGGGGATCCGTTGTCGTGTGTCCAAGTGAGAAGAATTTAAGGGTGCCTGCTTTGGTCGAATCCGTCGGCGTCAAGATTGTCGTTC
>CBFCXA010000235.1:0-4439 GCA_965601985.1 uncultured Chromatiales bacterium
ATCGAGCAGTCGCCACGGTCATGACCGGCGCGATCCAGGCGCAGCCGCCGCTGGCCGGGCTGGTCGCAGCAGGCCTTGGCAGCCTCGATGCCGGCGCCGCCCAGCGCTGGATCGATCGCGATACAGACGCACAACTCGCGGCCCTGCGCGAAATCGAAGGCAGCCCGTTTTTCCTCGCCTTGCGCGGCCTCGGCGGCTTTCTCTTCTACAACACGCCCGATGTCTGGGCTCTGTTGGGTTACGAAGGGCCGTCATTCGAGAAAGGCGGCTATCTCGGCCGCGGCTTCGACGACATCGACTGGCTGCCGGAGCCGGAACGTGCCGGTTGAGTTCGACGACCAGGCGATCGTCATCGTCGGTTCGGGCGCCGGCGGCGGCACGCTGGCCACCGAACTCTGCGCCCGCGGCATCGACGTGGTATTGCTGGAAGCCGGGCCGCGCATCGCGACGGCCGAGTTCCGTAACGACGAGCTGTTCGCCTTCCAGCAGCTGAGCTGGTCCGACCCGCGCAAGGCGACCGGCAACTGGGCCTCGGCAACGCTGTCGCCCGATGCACCGGCCTGGATGGTCAAGGGCGTCGGCGGCACCACGCTGCACTGGAACGGGCTGGCCTACCGAATGCAGGACCGCGAGTTCCGCGCCCATAGCGAATACGGCGACATCGACGGCGCGAACCTGGCCGACTGGCCGCTGACTGCCGAAGACCTGGCGTCGTACTACGACGAGGCCGAGAAACGCATGGGTGTGACCGGCACGCACGGTATCCCGTCGCACCCGCCCAACAACAACTTCAAGCTGCTGGCCACCGGCGCACGCCTGGCCGGCTACCGGCAGATCTCCAACGCGCGGCAGGCCATCAACAGCCAGCCACGTGACGGGCGCCCAGGCTGCCTGCAGATGGGTTTCTGCAACCAGGGCTGTCGCATCGACGCGAAATGGACGATCGCCAACAGCTTCCTGAGGCAGGCTGAAGCCAGCGGACGGCTGGACCTGCGCAGCGGCTGCATGGTTACGCAGGTCACGCACGATAAGCGCGGCCGCGTCGACGGCGTAATCTATCGCGATGCCGACGGCGTCGAGCAACGCCAGCGCGCACGGGTCGTCTGTGTTGCCGGTAACTCGATCGAAACGCCGCGTCTGCTGCTGAACTCAGCAACCGCGCAGTTCCCGGACGGGCTGGCCAACACCAGCGGCCAGGTCGGCCGCAATTACATGCACCACGTCGCGGCGCTGGCCTTCGGCGTATTCGACAAGCCGGTGAACATGCATCGGGGCATCACGGTGCCCGGCAGTGTATTCGACGAGCAGGGCCACAATCCCTCGCGGGGTTTCGCCGGCGGCTACCTGATCGAGGCGGCCGCGGCTGGCCCGGCGTTTTTGAGCGCGCTGCTGAAGCCGGGTGCCTGGGGCCGCGACTACGCTGCATTGATGCAACGCTACGCGAACATGGCCGGCGTGCTGCTGAACGGCGAGGACATGCCCAGCGCAGACAATCGCGTGAGCCTGCACGATGAACTGAAAGACCAGTACGGGCTGCCCATCCCGGTGGTGCACGTGGACGAGCACGACAACGACATCGCGATGCGCCGTCACTTCCATGGGCGCGCGCGCACCATCTTCGAGGCGGTGGGCGCGACCGACGTCCACGAAGTACTGCCGCTGAGCGCTGCGCACAACCTGGGTACCTGCCGCATGAGTGCGTCGGCCGACAGCGGTGTTGTCAACGGCTTCGGACAGGCCCACGAAATCGACAACCTGTTCGTGTCCGACGGCAGCCAGTTCGTCACCAGCACCGCGGAGAATCCGACGCTGACCATCGTCGCGCTGGCGCTGCGCCAGGCCGACTACCTGGCCGGGGAACTGGCCGCGCGGAATCTCTAGCGGCTCCCGCCGCGACTCTCAGTCCTGATCGTCCAGCCGCGCCAGTACGCGGTGCACGTAGTGCGTGTCGAAATACGGCCGTACCGAGGTGATCTTTCCGTCGCTCACCGTGAAGCGGACCAGATAGTCGTTGTGGTAGACGTCACCGCGCACGGTTTTGCCGCGCGCGGAGTACTCGATCGCCGCCTCATTGCCTTCGCCGATCGCGTTCTTCACCTCGACTTCGTAGCCGGACTCGGGGTCGAACTCACCGACCAGCTTCGTGTTCAGCCAGTCGATCGCCTCGTCTATCGGGGCGTAGCGCGGTTCGCGCAGCGACTTCTGGAAGATCCACACCGCATCCGGCGTGCATAGCGCTACGCCGCGGGCCGGGTCTCCGTCCCAGAATGCCTGCAGGAAATCGAGCGCGAGCTGCTTCGCGTCGCTCACGGCGAATCAGGAAGCGTTGCGGAAGCGCGCCGGCGTGGCGCCGACCAGGCGCGAGAAGATCGCGGTCATGTGCGCCTGGCTGGAGAAGCCACAGTCGAGCGCAATCTCGGCAATCGCTCGATCCGTCGCGCGCAACAACTGTTTTGCCCGCGCCACGCGCCGCTGCATCACGTAGCGATGTGGAGGTATGCCCACACTCCTACGGAAAGCGCGCGCGAAATGCGCGAGGCTCAAGCCCGACACCTGCGACAGCACAGCGAGATTCAGGTCACCGTCCAGCTGGCTCTCGATGAACTCGCGCACGCGCTCGATCTGTGCCTCATCGAGACTTACGTGCCGCTCGCGGCGCGCCTGGATGCGATCGGCCTTGTCGACCAGACAGTCCACCAGTCCGACCAGTCGCTCGTCGACAAACAGCGGGTCGGGTCTTTCCGCGGTGGAGGCCAGCAGGCTGAAGGCGTGGGCCTCGATGGCGGCATCGCGGAAGAAACGGTCGTGCAGCACGCCGAAGTCCGGCATGCGCCGGCCGCCGGATTCGGCCAGGCAGGCTTCGACAAAGGCCATCGGCAGCGCAATGGTGCCGAAGCTGGTGGGCGCATCGGTGAGGTACTCATTGGCAACTTCGGGCGGCGCCAGCAGCAGGTCGCCGCGGCGAAAACGCCCTTCGCGCCAGCCGAGACCGAGGTTATAGCGCATGTGGAATGCACCGCCGCCCGCGACGATCAGCAGCAGTTCTGACAGGGAAGGACTGCGGTGTGCGCCCGCCGGGTTATTCGACAGGCGCGTGAGCGAGACCTGTGCCGACCCGCTCAGGCGGTTCTGCACGACGAACGGGCGCTGCGGGCCCCGCTCGAAATAGTCTGCATATGATGCGTACTGAGCCATGTCATCCCCCGAGGCAAGGCATACAGCAAGCCTCTGGCCAAGTCAAAACACCGCGGCTTCTCCGGGCCTTGCAGCAGATTAAGGCGGCGCAAAAATCTGATAGCAGGTACGAAGTGTTCGCGTAAGCTATTCGTTCAGATACCGCTTTGCCGTTGAACGGCGTCTCTGTCCATCATGCGGCGCCCGGCCTGGAGATTTGAATGGCGACCACCAAGCTGCGCATCCCGAAAGCCGCAGTATCCATGCAGGAAGGCACGCTGACCGAATGGCTGGTGCCGGACGGCACGGTCGTTACCGAAGGGCAGCCGATCTACACGCTGGAGATCGAGAAATCCGCGATGGATGTGGAAGCGCCGGCTTCCGGCACGCTCAGGCATGCCGCTCAGTCCGGCGACGCGTTCCCGCCGGGCCACGAAATCGGCGAAATCGTCAGCGACGACTAGTCCGGCGACGCCGGGTTTAGCCGGCTGCGCCGGTGAAGAAATGCACCAGGAAGTGACCGGCGCCGGTGCGCGTCGGTATCGCGACGTTCTGGTAGCGATCCGAGTCCCAGAACGCATGCCCGGCCGCGTGGTCCGGCCAGCGTGAGATCGCGAAGATCTCGTGCGGCCAGTCGCCGTGCAGCACCTCGACCTTGCCCTCGATCTCGAAGCAGCTGTAGTACGCGCCCTGCTCCGCAATCATCGGCAGAATGATGTCGCGGTACTGGTCCATTCGCGCCTGGTCCGTACCGACGCCCTGGATGATCATGAACGCGCGTGGCCCCCGACCGGCGGGCGGTTTCACAGACGCGGTGCTCGGGATCTCCAGCATGTCGGGCAGTCCGACGTAGGGCAGCCCGTTGACGGTCAGCGCGACCAGCCCGGGCGTATCGGTAAGCGGCGCCCAGGCAGCCTGGTGCGCATCGGCTTGCCAGCATGCCGACGCGGAAGCCTGGTCGGGAAACTCGACCAGCAGGATCGACGCCTCCGGCGTGCCGGCTTCCAGGCATTCGACATCGGCCGCATTGACTGCGCCCAGCAGCTTGCCACCAGCTGCGCCGGCGGCTTCGGCCGCCGCCGCGAGATACGCTGCTGCGTCTGCCGCAGCGGGAATCTGCACGTAAAGGAATACCGGGAACGCGTTGTCGTTCATCGTTCCGCAACCACGCGCGCGAGTTCGGCGTTGAACTTGTCCGGCTCCTCCCAGAACGGCGAGTGGCTGGAATTTTCGAAAGAGATGAGTTCGGAGCCGGGAATCTGCGA
>CBFCXA010000236.1:0-4431 GCA_965601985.1 uncultured Chromatiales bacterium
GACCGGTTGGCAATATGGCAAATCGTTTACCGTCGGGATTTCGGTTGCTCCGTCAGCGGCGGGCAATCACATTCGCGCGCGGGGGCGGACGTGTCGGCGCCGCAGGTCGGGTCGCTGACCTGCATCGACGCATCTGTATAATACGCGCACCTCGACGAGGGTGCGGTGGAATATCCGGCCCTCCAACACACAAAATCCAGCACAGAATCTCAGCCGAGTAACCGAATGAGCACGAGCAATCAGGCCCTGCAGCAATGGGTCGAAGAGGTCGCAGAACTAACGCGACCGTCCAGCATCCACTGGTGCAACGGCAGCGATGAGGAGTACCAGTCCCTGATCGAAGCCATGCAGGGTAATGGTGACCTGATCAGGCTCAACGAAGACAATTATCCGCGCTGTTACCTGCACCGCTCCGACCCGACCGATGTGGCCCGCGTAGAGCACCTGACGTTCGTTTGCTCACAGCGGCAGCAGGATGCAGGCCCGAATAACAACTGGATGCACCCGACGGAAGCCCGCGAGCAGATGGACGCGCTGTTCGATGGCTGCATGCAGGGCCGCACGATGTTCGTGATTCCCTACTGCATGGGACCGGTCGACTCCCCCTATGCCCGCTGCGGCGTGGAGATAACCGACAGCCCCTATGTCGCGGTCAATATGAAGCTGATGACCCGCATGGGAAGACAGGCACTCGATCGCATCGAGCGCGAGGGCAAGTTCGTCCGTGGTCTGCACTCGATTGGCGAACTGGATCCGGATAACCGGTTCATCATGCACTTCCCGGAAGAACTGCTGATCCAGAGTTTCGGCTCCGGGTATGGCGGGAATGCATTGCTCGGCAAGAAGTGCCATGCATTGCGCATCGCCAGCTGGCAGGCTCGCCAGGAAGGCTGGCTGGCCGAACACATGCTGATCGTCGAAGTAGAGAGTCCGGAAGGCGAGAAGCATTACCTGGCCGCCGCGTTTCCGTCGGCCTGCGGCAAAACCAACCTGGCGATGCTCATTCCGCCCGAGTCGCAGGCGGGCTGGAAAGTGCGGACCATTGGCGACGACATCGCCTGGCTGCACCTGGACGAAGAAGGCCAGCTGCGCGCGATCAATCCGGAGGCGGGCTACTTTGGCGTGGTGCCGGGCACCAACTCGAAGACCAACCGCAACGCCTTCGACATGATCACCCATGACACTATTTTCACTAACGTTGCCGTCACCGACGACAACCAGCCCTGGTGGGAAGACAAGGATGCCGATAAGCCGGCGGTCGACTGGCAGGGCCAGCCGTTCAAGCCGGACAATGGCAAGGCAGCCCACCCCAATTCGCGGTTCACGGTTTCGGCCCGTCAGAATCCGAGCTATTCACCACTGGCCGACGACCCGGCCGGCGTGCCGATCAGCGCGATTATTTTCGGCGGTCGACGCCGCGGCCTGGCGCCGCTGGTATACGAGGCCAAGAACTGGAACCACGGCGTGCTGGTCGGGGCCGGCGTCGCATCCGAGACGACGGCGGCCGCGACCGGGAAAGTGGGTGTTACGCGGCGCGACCCGATGGCCATGAAGCCGTTCTGCGGCTACAACTTCGGAGATTACTGGGCTCACTGGCTGAGCTTCGCCGGCCGTACTGAAAAGCTGCCGAAGATTTTCCATGTCAACTGGTTCCGCCAGGACGACGACGGCAAGTTCCTGTGGCCGGGTTTCGGCGAGAACCTGCGGGTGATGCGCTGGATTATCGACCGCTGTGAAGGCCGGGTCGGGGCTCGGGACACCGCGGTCGGCTTCCTGCCGGAACCGGACGACATCGACACCCGCGGCCTGGAACTGGACGCCGATACCATGAACGCGCTGCTGGCGGTCGACGCCGATGCCTGGCGGGAGGAAATGGCCGCGATCGAGGAGTATTTCGACGAATACGGCGATCGCCTGCCTTACGCGCTGCGCGAGGAACACCGCCAGGTCGTTACCGCCCTGGGCTGAAAAACCCGGGCTGAAGGGCTCAGGCTGCGAGAGTTCAGGCCTCGAAACTGTACTCGATGGCCAGTGGTGCGCCGCGCGCCGCCACCCGGCCGAGGCTGATTACCCCGGAGCCGGACAGCTCGGTCGAGTCTCGACGAACGTAGATCTCTTCGCCGTCATCACGCTGGATAAATGTGCCGTTGGTGCTCTGGTCGACCAGCATGAAGCGATTGCGGACTACCTCTACCCGCGCATGCAGGCGCGAAATCAGGTTGCCCTTGACCACCAGGTCATTGTCGTCCGCGCGGCCAATCGTTGCGTTGGTGCGCCCGTCCGGCGCAACCATTACCTCGGCCTCGCGATAACGCAGCTGTAAACGCCGCGAGCCTTGGTTGCGCGGCGGGCCGCTGACATCGACCGCCGGCAGCATGCTGGTTGCCTCCTCCGGCTGCCACAAGACTTCGAAGACCGCGACCTCGTCGCTGCGGCCACGTACCGCGGCCACGTCGATCTGCCGTACCAGGCCTTTCCACTCACCGCTCAGCTGTTCCACGGTTACCGCCGTGGTCAGAATCTGTCCGGCCTTGGCCTGCGAGGTCATGCGATTGGCAGTGTGTACCGCCGCGCCGAAGATGTCCCGGTCCTGGGCGACGACCGGTCCGAAGTGACAGCCGATCCGAATCGCGACCGGCTGCTCGCCGCCGATTCTCGAGCTGTTGGTGATGCGCTGCTGCATCTGGCTGGCCGCGTTCATTGCGTCGTCGGCCGACGGGAAGGTCGACATGACCTCGTCGCCCATGGTCTTGATCACGGCGCCGCCGTATTCCTCGGTGGAACGCTTCATGACGTCCAGGCAGGACTGCACGGTGTCACGCGCCGTCTCATCCCCCAGGCTCTCGTACAGCTGCGTGCTGCCGACCACATCGGCAAAGACTATGGCGACTTGTTGGTCTTCTCCCACCGCGGTGCTCAGCGCCTGTTCTTGGAATATGTCAAAAAGGCCAAAAGATTATACGGCAGCTGCGGGCCAGCGAAAGCGCGCCGTAGCTAGACTTCAGCCGTCAGGTAGCAGATCCAGCCCGCGTCCGCCTCGCCCTTTTCCTCGGGCGTGAATTCGCCGTCGCCGTCGCCGTCCTCGTCGGTCCCTTCCCAGTACACGGTGACGCGCGAGAAACCGGCCTCCGTCAGCAGTTCCCGGATCTCCGGCAGGGTCCACAGGCGCCACTCGTAGGTGAAGGCTTTCTTCATCTTCGAGCCGTCCGGGAAGCGAAAATGGATATGGCAGACCATTTCGCCGGTAACCGGGTAGTACTCCGCCTGGTCCCAGACATAGGTGAAGCCATCGTGCTTGGTTTTCTCCTTCATCTCTTCGAAGGCTTCGTAGCCGCCGAAAGCGTCGAGGAAGAACACACCGTCGGGCTTGAGCGCGGCGCGGACGCTTTCGAAGTAGCTGCGCATGACGTCGCGACTCTTGAACAGGTAGTAGCTGAAGTTAAATGCGCCGACCACATCGACCGGCGGCGTTTGCACCGCCAGCACGTCCGACTGAATCAGCTGGAGCCGGGCCCGCTGCTCGTCGTTGAGGCGTGAGACCCGGTTCGCACGCCCCCATTCCAGCACTTCCGGGTCGATATCCACACCAATCGCGCTGCGTGACGGTCCGCGGCGTACCCATTCACAGGCGGCGCTGGCGGTACCGCAAAAGTCCTCCCGGAAACTCAGGGCCGGCCGGCCGCGCATGCTCGCGAAAGTCTCGGCAATGAAATCACATTCCTGTTCGACGTCCTGCACCGACTCCTCGTAGAGTTCATGACGGTCGGCCAGGTCTGCCATGCGCGGTGCTTTCGTGCCGGCCGGGTGCTGTATTGCTTCCTTACTCGCAGCCAAGATATTTCCTTCAGTTTGTTGGGTTGGCGTCAGTCGGCGCCGGGGCAGCAGCTCGGGTTGGCCGCCGGACGCTGCGGAGTGTGTCCCATGGCCGCGCGCGCATCAAGCAGCCTGGTCGAACAACTGCAGACTGCGCAGCAGAATCTGCGCTCCGGCATCGCGTTCGCGGCTCGATTCGGCCATGAACCGGCGCCACCGGGACGCCCCCGGCTGGCCGGCATACAGGCCCAGCAGGTGACGACAAATATGCACGAGTCGTCCGCCTTGGCCGATACGCCGCTCTGCATACGTCGCCATGTCCCGCAGCACGCCCGCGCGCGTCGGTTGTTCTCCCGGGAAACCACCCAGGTAACGATTCTGTAGCCTGACCAGAAAAAACGGATCGGAGTACGCCTTGCGCCCCAGCATTACGCCGTCGACCCGCTCCAGCTGCTCGTCGATCAGGTCGGTATCGGTCAGCCCGCCGTTGATCACGATATGCAGGCCGGGGAAGTCGCCGGCCAGCTGCCATACGCGCGGGTAGCGCAAAGACGGAACGGAACGGTTCTGCTTCGGGCTCAAGCCCTGCAGCCAGGCCTTACGTGCATGCACGATGAA
>CBFCXA010000237.1:0-4416 GCA_965601985.1 uncultured Chromatiales bacterium
GCTGGTCATGTCGGTCGTCTCTGCTATCACGGGCCCGGCCAGCAAAACGGCCACGGCGATCGCGGCCAGCAGGCGTTTAACAGAAAGCATGGGTCGTCCCTCGAACATGCCAGTTAAGATACCAGCAGAAGGGGGACACTGACCATGATCAGTAGACGATTGCTGCTGCGCGTCGCAACCGCGCTAGGCCTCACCGCCGGGACTTCCAGCTGGGGTGCCGGGCGCCCGCGGCTGGCGGTATTCGGCGCCACGGCGCGCTCCGGCCGCGTGATTATCCGTCAGGCGCTGGATGCGGGTTTCGACGTCACCGGGCTGGCGCGCAGTCCGCAGAAGCTCGACATCCGGCACCCGCGACTGAAGCTGGTCAAAGGCGACGCGCGCGACGTCGACTCGCTGGCCCGCGCGCTCGACGGTGACGAGGTCGTGATCTGCATGATCGGCTACCCGACGCCGAAAGACCCGATGCAGGAAGTAGGCCCCGTCGACCTGTATACGGTGATGGCGCGCAACCTGATCGCGGCGATGCAGGAACGCGGCAACACCCGGCTGATCATGGCCAGTTCCACCGGGGTCGAAAAATCCGTCGGGCGCGATGCCACGGCGCCGGCCAGTTCCAACCCGACCGACATGTGGCGATTCAACGCCCGTTACCTGTATGCCGATATGGCCGACATGGAAACGATGCTGCTGGCAAGCGGCCTCGAGACCATCATCCTGCGCCCCGGCTTCATGGTGCAGGAGCCCGCGCGCAACGACCTGAAAGTCTCCACCGAGGGCGAAACGCCGCCGGCCCGCGTGATCACCTACGAAGACTTCGCGGCCTTCGTGCTCGCCCAGGTCGACAGCGACGAATTCGTCGGCCGCCCGGTGGGTGTTTATTCCGACGTGGTCATGGACCCGGCCGCTGAGTTGAAGAAATACCAGGAGTCGCTGCGCAAGCAGAACACGGGAACATGAAGCTGCGCGCCGCCCGGCTGAGCCTTGTTGCACTGGCCTGCGCCCTGCCCGCGCTGGCCGGACCGACACTGTATGTCGAGCGCGGCGGCCTGCTCTGCGATACGGACAAGACCGTCTGCCTGCGCGGCACCCTGATCTACGAACCCAATCCACGCCTGCTGCGGCTGCGCGCACGCGTGCAGTTCGCGCCCGGACCGGGTGAGCTGCGCATCATGATGACCGGCACCAACCGCGGCGGCGACCGGCGCTACGCGCCGATGGAAATCACCCTGCGCGGCAAGTACAGCGAGATCGTAGATTTCAAAATGATCCCGGACCACCCGGACGTAAATGCCTGGGAAATCGACCGCATCAGCTTCGAGCCGGACAGCAAGGGCTGAGCCACCGACCGATGGGTGCCGTCGCTGGGTTATATTCACTCGACCTGCACAGCCAAGGGTCTAGTCGCGATGTCTGATACACCCGAATTTTCCACGTCCCGTCGCCAGGTCCTCACCGCAGCCGGCGGACTGGCCGGCCTGAGCCTGCTGGGAGCCGGCACCCGCTCGGCCTTCGCAGCGGATACGACCTGGGATGTCATCGTGATCGGCGGCGGAACCGCCGGCCTGCCGACCGCGCTGTTCGCCGCCGAACGCGGCCGTGTGCTGGTCGTCGAGAAAGGTCCGATCCTCGGCGGCACGCTTGATCGCTCGACCGGCCAGGTGGCGGCTGCCGGCACGGTATTCCAGCAGGCCAAGAACATCGCCGACAACCCGGACGCGCACTACGACGACATCATGCGCATCAACCAGGGCAGTTCCGACCCCGCGCTCACTCGTGTGTTCGTCGACAACGCGGCAAGCGCACTGAACTGGCTGGCCAGCAACGGTTACACGGTAGAGCCCGATCACCCCGTGACCGGCCAGGGTCACGAGCACTTCAAGATCGCGCGTTACCAGTGGGGCCCGAAGGGCGGCTGGACGATTTTCGAAACCCTGCAGCCGCTGGTACAGCAGGCCACCGATTCGGGCCGGCTGCAGGTGATGCTGAACAGCAGCGCGGTCGAGCTGATGCAGGACCAGAGCGGCGCGGTTACCGGCGTGACGGTCGCGGACGAAACTGGCGCGCTGCGCGACCTGCGTGCGCGCCAGGTCGTGCTCGCCAGTGGCGGCTGCGCATCGAACCCGGCCATGTTCGAGGAACTGCACGGCGTGCCGCTGTACTGCCAGATTGCGCACCCGAACAGCCAGGGCGCGGGGCTTACTCTCGGCCTTGGCGCCGGCGGCTATATCCGCGGCGGCGACAAGTATGCGGCCCTGGTCGGCGCGATCATGGCCAGCGACAGCTACCCGTCACCCGGCAGCGGATTCTCGTCGCTCAATCCGACACTGCGCCAGCCCTGGGAGATCCTGGTCAACTCGAACGGCGAGCGCTTTGTGCAGGAGGATCATCCGAGCATCGACCATATCGAGCACCTGGTCGCGCAGCAGCCGGGCCACCGGCACTGGGCGATCTTCGACCGGCAGATTCTCGACACTGCGCCGCCCCTCGTCGATGGATGGACTGCACAGCAGGTCGAGGAGGCTTGCGACACGCACCCGATGTTCAGCCGTGCCGACACGCTCGGACAGCTCGCTGTCAAAGCCGGCGTAAACCCGCGCAAGCTGACCGCCACCGTCGAGGCCTATAACGATGCCCGCGACAGGGAAACCGCCGATCCGATGGGCCTGGAGCACCGGCCGCTGCCGATCGCCAGGCCTCCGTACTATGCCGTGCGCATGCAGGGCTGGACCCTGATCTCCTTCGCCGGTCTCGGCGTCGACGACCAGCTGCGAGTCACCGCCGAAGACGGACGGCCGATCCCGAACCTGTATGCCGTCGGCGAGGTCATCGGCGCCGGCGCGACTTCGGGCAAGGCCTACACCAATGGCATGCTGGTCACGCCGGCACTGACCTTCGGCAAACTGCTCGGCGAGAGCATCCTGGACATCGCCTGAGCCGCGTGCGGCGGCCCGGCTCCAAGGCATGATCCTCGCGGCCGCTGCCGCCTTCTTCTACATCGCCGGCCTGGTGTCCGCGGTCTTTGCCGCGATGACGGCCCGCACGGCGCAGGGCGCGATCGCCTGGACCCT
Organism: uncultured Chromatiales bacterium; assembly: GCA_965601985.1. Classification (GTDB taxonomy): domain Bacteria; phylum Pseudomonadota; class Gammaproteobacteria; order Steroidobacterales; genus J054. Next base: position 3,069 of record CBFCXA010000237.1, read on the forward strand.
GGCGCTGGTTACTTTCCCGTTTGTCTCGGTACCGCTGTACTGGGTGTTCGGACGCAGCAAGTTCCAGGGCTTTGAGCAGGCGTACAAAGAACGAGCCGATGAGATCGACCACAAGGTCGACGCCATACGCAGCAACCTGAGCCGATCAGGCGCGTCGCTCGAAGTCCGGGTGCCGGAATACGAAGCGCTGGAACAATTATGCGAAAGCAACTTCGTACGCGGCAACGCGACGGAATTGCTGATCAACGGCGAAGCGACCTTCGACAGCATCTGCGCCGGAATTGCGATGGCGAAAGACTACGTCGTTGCCCAGTTCTACATGATTCACGACGACGGAATGGGCCGGCGTTTTGCCGACAGCCTGGCCGAACGCGCGCGCGCCGGGGTGCGGGTATTCCTGCTGTACGATGAGATCGGAAGCTACGGACTGCCGTCTCTGTACCTTGAGCGACTGCGCGCCGCCGGCGTGCAGGTTTCCGGCTTCAGGAGCACACAGGGATTCCGCAATCGCTTCCAGCTGAACTTTCGCAACCACCGCAAGATCGTGATCGTCGACGGCAGCGCCGGCTGGGTCGGCGGCCACAACGTCGGCGACGAGTACCTCGGGCTGGATCCGAAGATGAGTCCGTGGCGGGACACGCACCTGAAGCTTGAAGGCCCGGCGGTGATCCAGCTGCAAATGGCTGCTGTGGCCGACTGGTTCTGGGCAACCCGCGATCTGCCGGACCTGTGCTGGGAAGCCCGGCCGGCCGAGCACGGCAATCGCACGGCGATGGTGATCCCGTCCGCACCGACCCAGCGCCTGGAAGTTGCCGGGCTGATGTTCGTAACCCTGATCAACGCCGCCCAGCACCGCGTGTGGATTACCGCGCCCTACTTCGTGCCGGACGAGTCGGTGATGCGTGCGCTGAAGCTGGCGGCCCTTCGCGGCGCAGACGTGTGCATCCTGCTCGCCGGGCAGAGCGACAACCTGATGGTCAGCCTGGCGGCGTTTTACTACGTCGAGGAGCTGCGCGACCTGGGCATCCGCTTCTACGAGTACCGGCCGGGGTTCCTGCACCAGAAAGTCATGCTGGTAGACGACGAGGTCGGTGTCGTCGGTACCGCGAACTTCGATAATCGGTCGTTCCGGCTGAACTTCGAGGTGACGGCGGTGGTGGCGGATGCGGATTTCGTCGCCGAGATGGCGATGATGTTCGAGGCGGATTTCGCGCACAGTGAAGCGCTGGACCCGGCGAGTCTGAGGCGGCGGCCGTTTTTCTGGCGGCTTGGCGTGCGGTTGGCCAGGTTGGTTTCACCGGTGCTTTGAGATCAGGGCCGGGATTGGCGACCGCCCGTTTCCGGGACC